>CAZKMG010000044.1:0-15528 GCA_964553465.1 uncultured Bacteroidaceae bacterium | reverse complement strand
AATCTTCTGGAATAAGAAAATAATCAACCAGAAAATAAAATATTTAGTAAGGAATAAAACTCTGGATTTCATTACAATTACAAATAAAGTACTTTCAAAATTAATATAACTATGTTATGGTTTCCAATTTATAGAACGTTTTCTGTTAATTATGAAACTTATATGTATTAGCATTTTCAATCGAGCTGGCGAGTTCAGCTATGCTAAGCCCAAAGGAATCGTAATCAACTAAATGGAGGTTCCTAGCCTGACGGCAGACAGGTCTACCTAATGGCCCATAGGACTGTCCGTCGACAGGCTGGCATCATACCGTAAATTATTATATGATAAAATGACAAGAAAAATCAATGTTTGCAAAATACATGAATTCATGAAGTGTGAAATTATTTGAAAGCAAATTATTTATTGCTAAATTTCGGAACAAGCAGGGTAATTTAGTAAATGCAATTAAAAAATAAAAATGGAAAATCTTAGTCCCAATCAAAGACCCCCGAAATCATGGTTAGTTGAATCAATCCTGGTTACGCTTTTTTGCTGTTTGCCCTTTGGAATTGTTGGTATCATAAATGCAGCCAACGTTGAATCCCGATTTTATGCAGGAGACATTGAGGGGGCCAAAAGAGCATCTGAAGAAGCTGGAAAATGGACAAAAATTGGCTTTTGGATTGCAATTGGTGTGATTGCATTATATATTGTTGCAATTCTTACCGGTATTAGTGTGTTAATACCTTTTCTGAAAGATCTGTCTTTTTAAGGATGGTCGAAAATCAAAAAAGTAATTTTACAAAAAGAGTAATTGTACATATACTATTAATAGTTTTAATTACTTTATTAATAGTAATTTATGCTTTATTTGATCCAGAAAATTCACCTTATTTCCCAGTATGTCCATTTAAAAAGTATACTGGATTTCTTTGTCCAGGCTGTGGCTCTCAAAGAGCTGTTCACTCCTTGTTTCAACTAAATTTTATTAAGGCATTTCAAGAAAATGCTTTGTTAGTTATTGCTTTACCCTATCTGATCATTGGTTCAATTTTTGATTTTATTCGAAATCCGGATAAGAAAATCTTAAAATGGAGGAAATTACTTTTTGGTAAAAGGGCTATCTATATTATTTTAGTAATCATACTAGCATTCTGGATTTTAAGAAACATGAACTTTACAGGACTTTTGTATTAAATTCCTGAAATTCTGTAATCAGATCTGATATGAAAAGAAAAAAATGAAATTATATTTTTAGATTAAATTATTCAAATATATGGAAGGTAAAGAAAAAGTATTACAAACTCTGACAAAGCTGGAAATTCCATTTGAAATATATGAACATCCGCCATTACCTACAATTAATATTGCGAGGGAGTATTGGAAGAATATAAACGCTACGCACTGTAAAAATCTTTTTTTCAGAAATCATAAGGGGAATAAACATTATCTGGTAATTCTTGATTGGCTCCAGGATCTTGATATTCATGATCTCGAAAAAAGACTTAAACAGGGTAAAATAAGTTTTGCCTCACAGGAAAGAATGGATAAATATTTAGGAGTAAAAGCTGGATCAGTTTCGGCATTTTCTTTAATCAATGATGTAAATAATCATGTTTATGTTTTTATAGATGAGAATCTTAAAAAATCAACAAAAATTAGTTTTCATCCTAACGTTAATACTGCCTCTGTAGTAATCAGTTTTAGTGACTTTGAAAAATTTATCAACTGGAGTAAGAATAAATATGAATATCTTAAATTATATGACTAGTTATCCATATGATCCAGTCATCAATTCCCGACTTCTTAGTGCATGATAACTGAATGAGCGGTACAGATGGATTTATTTGTCGTAAGTCAGCTTGAAATGATTCAATATTAAAATTTGTGTAGGGTATCAGATCAGTTTTATTTAATAATATAGCTTTAGCATCTCTGAAAAGCATCGGGTATTTGATGGGTTTATCATCTCCTTCAGTAGTGCTTAAAATTGCAATTTTAAAACTTTCACCCAGATCAAACTGGGTTGGACAAATTAGGTTTCCAACATTTTCCACAAATAATATATTCAATTTTTTCAGATTAAATTCACCGAGAACTTTATGAATACTGTGAGAATCAAGGTGACAACCTCCTTCAGTGTTTATTACAACAATGGGGATATCATATTTTTTAAGTCTTTGGGCATCCCTGTCAGTGGTGATATCGCCTTCAATTATTCCAATATTATACTTTTTCCCTAACTCCTCACAACTGCGCTCCAATAGTGTGGTTTTTCCAGCACCGGGAGAACCTATGATATTCACCATAAGAACCTGGTTTTTCTTTAATATATCCCTTACCTCATCAGCCTTATTCTGGTTCCTGTCGAGGATGTTTTTCATTATTTTAATTTCCATTTCTTATTCTCCTTCTATACTTTTAATGAATATTTCTTTTCCCTGTATAATCTCAATATCCAATGATTTACAATTTGGACAGGAATAGCTGCCCTCTTTTGAAATTTCAATTAGATTTAAGCAATCAGCACATTTAATCTTGATAGGTAAAACTTCAATTTTAAGCTCAGACCCTTCAACCAGAGATCCTTTACTTGCTTCTTCAAATGCAAAATGAAAAATATCAGGAACAATTTGCACCATTTCACCAAATTGAATATTGACGGTTAAGACCTTTTTTAAATTATTCTTGTCCGCAACTTCAAGTATAATTTTTTGCAGATCCTGAGCTATTCTTATTTCATGCATTAATTTATTTTATAATTCACCCATTAACTTTATAACTTTATAACTTTATAACTTTATAACTTCATCACATCTTAATTTTATATTCTATGCCGATCATCAACAAATCCTCGGCAACTGTATTCCGCTTAACTGGTTAAGTATTCGTTTTCCTCCGACCGAAGTGTTCAAAATCACATTACATGCCTCATCCTCTTCGATCTCCCCAATTATTTCACTATAAACTCCCAGGGGGTGTGATTTCAATTTATTAATTACTTTCTTGGCATCATTGTCCCCGACAACGATCAGCACTTTCCCTTCATTGGCAAGATATAAGGGATCGAATCCTAAAACTTCACATATTCCCCTGACCGGTTCTTCAACAGGAATAGATTTCTCATGAATAGATATACCCATTTTTATTATTCCAGAAAGTTCATTTAATATTGTAGCTAAACCGCCTCTTGTTAAATCTCGCATAAAATGAATTTCATCGCTTTCTTTCAAAACAGATTGAATGAGATTATTTAGTGAGGCACAATCCGATTCAACGGTTGTTTCAAAACTCAGATTCTCTCTTGAACCAAGAATTGCAATTGCATGATTTGCCAGGTGCCCGTTTATAATTAATTTATCACCAGGACTGACCTCTGCCGCAATACTGATATTTTCATATTTTGGATCAAGAAACCCAATACCTGAAGTATTTATAAAAATTTTATCACACTTATTTCTTTCTACAACTTTTGTATCGCCTGTGATAATCTTAACACCTGCTTTCATTGCTTCATCTGACATCGAATTTACAATAGATTCTAGGACAGTTAATGGCAATCCCTCCTCGATAATAAATGAAACAGAAATATACATAGGAATGGCACCTGATACAGATAAATCGTTAATTGTTCCACATACTGAAAGTTTTCCAATATCCCCTCCTGGGAAAAATATCGGATTAACAACATATGAATCGGTTGTAAATGCTATTTTTAAACCGGGATTCTTTAATAATGCTGAGTCAGTCAGAGGAATATCCATTCCAAATTTTCTTGCAAAAAGAGTATTAATCAGGTTGGTTGCTATCCTGCCTCCACTACCATGATTTAATGATATTTGTTCATCCATGTCGATAATATTTATAATAAGCATGACATGTCCCTTCACCAGTAACCATGCAGGCACCAACAGGATTGTCAGGAGTACAAAATGTTGCAAATATATTGCAATCAGTAGGTACTTTTTGACCTTTTAATATTTCTCCACAGATACATGCATTATTTTCTATTGGGTCAGGAATTGAAACAGGGAAGGATTTTTCAATATCAATTTCTGAAAATTCATCACGGAGTTTTAATCCACTTTTTTTAATGGTTCCCAGACCTCTCCACCAGTCATCAGAATTATCAAATATATCACTCATATGATTTTGAGCTATCACATTTCCATCCCGGCTTACAACACGACTATATTGGATTTCAACTTTTGGAACTTTTTGCTCAATTTGTGTGGTCAACATTAATATGGTCTGCATTAAATCAAGCGGTTCAAAACCACTTACTACACAGGGTAATCCATATTTTTCAGGGATAAAATCAAAAATTTTTGAACCGGTAATAGCACATACATGTCCCGGGCATATGAAACCATCCAACTTGGTGCCATCATGAATAATTGCTTCCATGGCAGGTGGCATAATTTTATGCGCGCTGAAAATGAAGAAATTTTCTCGGTGTGATTTAATTGCATCCTTTATGGTCACAGCTGTTCCGGGAGCCGTTGTTTCAAATCCAATAGCGAGAAAGATAACTTTTTTTCCTGGATTCAACCTGGCAATTTCAAGTGCTTCAAGTGCCGAATATGTCATGCGAATATCGTATCCTGAAGTTTTTTCTTTCTCCAGGGAAGAAAAAGATCCTGGGACACGCATTAAATCTCCATAACTTGTTATGATAGTATTATCCTGGTGAGAGTAGGCTATAGCTTTATCAATATAAGCTTTACTTGTGACACAAACCGGACATCCTGGACCAGAAATCAAATGTATATTTTCTGGTAACAAAGACTTAATTCCAAATCGGTGGATTGACATGGTATGTCCCCCACAAACCTCCATAAAAGTATAGTCACGATTGCAATATTTTTGAAGCACACCTTCAATATTCGCAATAAGAGATTTGTCCCTGTATTCGTCAATATATTTCATTTTTCTTTTGTACACATTTTACTGGAACACAATTACCACTCGACTGATACATGCCGCCGCATATACCTAAATCCCTGTATCCCTTAAAAGTTTGAGAGTCAATTCAGCTTCTTCCTCACTTATCTTTTGAATGGCGAACCCAGCATGTAAAAGAACAAAATCCCCGACATTAACTGATTCGAGCATTTGTATTCCGGCTTTAAAAATAGTTCCCCCTGCGGAAACTTCAGCCGTGTCACCATTAATTGATAATATCTGGGCAGGAACACTTAAACACATATTTCTCTTGTTTTAGAAGCAAAAAGTAGCTGACCTAATGCAATACCACCATCATTTGAAGGAACAATATGATTACAAAATACTTCAAAATTTAATTCATTAAGAAGAAATATTGTTTTTTCAACAAGAAATTTGTTCTGAAAAACTCCACCGGAGAGAACAACTTTATTAATTCCGCATTCTTTTCTGATCTGCATCGAGATATCCATAATAATATGTGCGATGGAATTATGAAATTTTGCTGAAATAATTGAAATATTCTTCCTGGAAAGATCATGTATGATTGATTCAAAAGTTTTTGCAAAGCTGATTGATGTTTCTCCAATAGTATAAGGATATTTTTCATGAATTCCATTGAGCGCAGCACCTTCCAGCCGCATGGGGGCTTCTGAATCAAATTGCGATATTAAACATAACCCGGTTAATGCACTAACAGCATCAAATAAACGACCTGTGCTTGAAGTTAAAGGAGAATTTATTTTTTTTCTGAGCATTTCAAGTATAAGATCAACTTTTTTTTCATTCAGTTCACTAAATGATGAAAAAGATCGGATATTCAATTCATTGCCAAAGTATTGATACAAATAAGAAATCGCCATCCTCCATGGCTCTTCAATAACTGCATCCCCACCTGGCATGGGGACATAATCAAAATGTTTATACCTTGTAAAATTTAAAATATCAGTAATAAAAAACTCGCCACCCCAGGTATTACTGTCGCATCCGTACCCGGTCCCATCCAGACTTACTCCGATGACTTGCTCATCCAGCTTATGTTCTGCCATACAGGAAACAATATGAGCATGATGATGCTGGATTGATCGTAGCGGAATATTATACTTTTTAGCAAGTTCATTGCCAAATCTAGTTGAAAGGTAATCAGGATGTAGATCACAGACAATGAATGCCGGTATGAACCTAAAAATTTTTGAATATCTTTCGATCGATTCTTTAAAAAAATCAAAGGTTTCCTGGTTTTTCAAATCGCCGATATACTGACTTAAAATAGCCTGCTTATTCATACCAATGCAAAAACAATTCTTTTGTTCCGCACCTACCGCAAGAATTCCCGATGCATGATTTTTAAGATCAAATGGATTGGGTACAAATCCTCGTGAGCGTCTAATAAGATTAACTTTGTTGCTTACTATTTGCATGACAGAGTCATCTGTCCTGTTGAATATCTCCCTGTTGTAACTTACAAATGCATCAACAATGTTTAATAGCTTTATTTTTGCAATATCATCATTAATGATTAAGGGTTCTTCAGAAATATTTCCGCTGGTTAGTACAATTGCGTTCAGCTTTAACCTCTCAAAAAGTAAATAGTGCAATGGCATATAGGGAAGAATTGCTCCTATTGTATTCAATCCACTGTTTACAGATGGAGCAAGAGATTTCTTCTGCCTTAGAATTATTATCGGTCTTTTCCAGGAAGTGATCTCCTGTTCTTCTATTTCATTTAAATAACAATATTTATTTATGGTTTTTAAGTCTCGAAACATGACTGCAAATGGTTTGCTGTCTCTCAGCTTTCTGTTTCTCAGAAGTCTTACCGTTTCATCATTTAGAGCGTCACATATCAATTGATATCCTCCCTGACCTTTTAAAGCAACTATTTTACCGGATTCTAAAAATATTACAATCCTGTTCAGAATATGATTGAAATCAGTAATCTTCTCTTCTGAATTTTCAAAAATATATTCTGGACCACAGAAATTGCAAGCTATTGGCTGGGCATGAAAACGCCGATCTTTAACGTCATTATACTCTGATGTACATATTTCGCACATTGCAAATTCCGACATTGTTGTCTTGTCTCTGTCGTAAGGGAGATCTTTAATGATAGTGAATCTTGGACCGCAATTGGTGCAGTTAATGAACGGGTATTTTAACCGATGTGATTGTGTTTTTAAGTCGGAAAGGCAATGCTGACAAACAGCAATATCCGGACTGATCTCGGTTTCAATCCGGAAAGATTGGTCACTTATTGCAATATCAAAACTCGTGTAAGAATTAACAGCTATTTTTTTAATTTTAAGTGATTTGATTTGTGAAGAAACTGGAGCAAATTGAATTATATCATCCCTGAATCGGTTCACAATTTTTTTCCCTGCTTGTAAAATAATAAAAACCCCATCTCCCCTGTTCCCAACTTCACCTTTCAGATCATATTGTGAAGCGAGATTATAAATAAATGGCCGGAATCCAACTCCCTGAACCAGACCTTTGATCAATATCTCATATCCTTCCTTGATATTATTAAGATTTTATGGATAATTTTTTTTGTTCTTTAAGTACATAATATATTATAGCTTCAATTTCATCACTCAGGTTTACATTATTGACCAGAACATTTTCAGGGGTCTTTAGAATAACAGGTGCAAAATTAACAATCCCTGTGATACCTAATTTTATTAATTGGTCACACACATTCTGTGCTGAGACTTCAGTAACAGCAATGATTGCAACCTTGATCTGAAAACGTTCTACAATCTCTTGTAATCTGTTCATCGAATAAACCGGAATACCTGATCTTCGGGATTGCTTCGAAGGATCAATATCAAATGTGGCAACAATATTTATCTTTCTGTATACAAACCTACTATACTTTGCTAGAGCAGAACCTATATTCCCCATGCCAACCAGTATAATATTATGATAATCTTCTTTATGAAAAAGATTTTCCATGTCAACAAGCAGATTATCAATTTTATAACCTCCTCGCTGGTTACCCTTAATTTTGTATTCCGAGAAATCTTTCCGAACCTGAGCTGAAGAAACTCCTGTTTCCTGTCCAAGCAAATATGAAAACACTTTTTTAAGGCCCATTTCCTTTAATCGGTGAAGACTTGCGCGATAAAGAAGAATTCTTTTAAGGCTGTTTTTAATATGATATTTTGTGAATTGATTCACAATAAAAAAAATATATTGTAAAAAAAAATAAAATATACAAATAATTTTGATTAAAAAATAATTATATAAATGACAGAAAATCAGTATAATAATAAATATTTAATATGTTAAAAAACACAAAACACTAATATCAGACTTGATTTTTTTAATAGTTGGGTCTATTTTTATTAGTGAATTCTGTCACATAATATGAATAACTATTCAATTATAAAATCAGAATGGGATAAGGCTTTGGAACATTTGCTTCAAAGCTTTGATTTATTTGCTACGCTGGAAAATGAATATAGTATTGACTATGAAGTCCTGAATACTTCGAATATCAGCATTATTTCATATAACAAACCCAAACCTTCCACTCCCTTAAAAAGTTTTTTTCTTCCCATTAAAGAAAATGTATCTGATAATTCACAGACTAAAAAGCAGGTTGTTATTATTGGAGCGCCAAATTGCGACGTAATGGGGCTAAATATCCTCGATGAGATATATTTAAATAATGGATTCCCTGATTTATTTTATAAATCTAAACGAGAAAATACTATAATCATATCCACTGATTGTAACAGCATACAGGAACATTGCCATTGTTATAGTTATGGTGTTAATCCATATGCAGATGGAAATTCAGATATTTCGATGACAATTTTAGAGGATCAGGTTTTTCTGACAGTATATAGCCAGAAAGGCGAAGATTTAATTAAGAAACTACCCTCTTCAAAATCTTTTAAACTTGCTGATGAATCTGATTTGAGCAATGTTAGTAAAAAGCATAAGGAAGTAATCTCATTGCTAAAAAAAGCTCATAAAGGGCTTCCTGATTATATTCAAACAGGCAAATTAATTGAGAGTTCCGGGGCTGAGATCTGGAAGAAGTATTCTTCAGATTGTGTATCCTGTGGAGCTTGTGCAAGCATTTGTCCAACTTGTTCATGTTTTTTATTAATCGATAAACCAGGATTTGAAAAAGTTAAACAACTAGATGCTTGCCAATATCCGGGGTTTGAAAGAGTTGCAGGAGGAGAAGATCCCTTGGACGAACGTTATGTTAGATTCAGGAACAGATACATGTGCAAATATGTATGGAAACCCGAAAAATTTAAATCCAGTGCATGCACGGGTTGTGGCAGATGTATTGAATCCTGTATTGGTAAAATATCTAAAAATGATTTATTTATGGAGCTTTCCAAAAGTTGAATCATGCAGACAGACCAGAACATATATAGACCGCTTAAGGCAAGATTGACAAAGGTAATTGATGAATCCCCTCTTATTAAGACTTTTGTCCTGGTACCGGAAAATGAATTTTCATTTAAAACCGGACAGTTTATTGAAGTTACAGTTGATGGTATTGGAGAGGCCCCCTTTACTCCCTCATCCTCACCATTAGAGACAAAGCAGCTGGAGATAACTGTTATGAGAACTGGATATGTTACGGATTATATGCACCAGATGCAGCCCGGGGAAATGATGGGGATCAGGGGACCTTTTGGAAGAGGCTATGCGGTTGATAAATTTTACGATAAAGAAATTCTGATCCTTGGTGGTGGCTGTGGATTTGCACCGATCCGATCTTTATTATACAATCTTAAAGCTATATCTGACAAGTTGCGGAAAGTAACGCTTTGCTATGGTTCCAAGACTCCGGAAGATTGTATTTATAAACCTTATATAACCGAATTGAGAAATACTCCAAAATTTGAAGTGTTTCGGAGTGTTGACAAGGCGGATAATAACTGGACAGAATCAGTTGGTGTTGTTACGGTGCTGCTTGATGAAGTCAAAATGGATATTAAAAATTCTGTTTCAGTAGTGTGTGGGCCTCCGGTAATGATGAAATATGGGACATTGAAATTACTTGAAATGGGATATCCCGAGGAAGATATTTTTCTTTCGATGGAGAAAAATATGTCATGCGGACATGGAAAATGTGGACATTGTATGATGGGAAAATATTTTGTATGCAAAGATGGACCGGTATTTACTTATAATGAAATTAAAAACCAACCAGATATCTGGAATTAATAATGGCGCAAAGAATATTGATAGATCTTACAAAGTATCGTGTCCCGATAGGAGGGAGCTGCGATCATTCACCACCTGAGGGCCATTATGAAATTGGACCTAAAGAAAATGGGCTTAAAACCATACGTGAACTGGCAGTTTTCAGATTTACCTGCAGGAGATGTACTGATGCCCCTTGTATTTCTGTTTGTCCTGCTGACGCTCTTGAAAAAGATGATGAAGGCTTAATAACACGGTCAACAAACCTTTGTGTGTCATGTAAGTCTTGCGTAACGATTTGTCCATTTGGAACTATGATGACAGATTTTTTTACTCATCACAGAAATAAAGAAAATTGTTTTAATCTGAAGGATAAAAAAGAACTTGATAAATTTATTCAAAGCTCTCCGGAAGGAGTTGTTAGTATTGTTGATATGGACGAAGATCCGAAGCAAAACATATTCAGGCTAAATGAAAATATTTTGATCAGGGAATTTTGCTGGGACACAAACAAATTGTAAAAAATAGATCATGGCAGCACAATTATTTTATTTTTTGATCTTCCCGGGACTTTTATTTGCCGCAATAATCGGGGCAATTCTTTCCTGGTTTGACCGAAAAATAACTGCCAGGGTGCAATTCAGGAAGGGACCACCATTTCTTCAACCTTTTTATGATTTTTTTAAATTATTGCTTGTAAAAGAAACTATTCTTCCGAAAAAGGGTGCTAAACTCGTTTTTCTTGCTGCCCCGATTTTTGCTGTATTTGCTGCTGCAATGGCAGGTGTATTTATTTTAATGCCACTATTATCGATAAATACGGGTTTTAAAGGAGATGTAATTGTAATATTCTATCTTCTAACCATCCCTTCTTTGACATATATAATTGGTGCCCTTGCTTCAGGAAATCCTCTTGCTGCGGTTGGTGCCTCAAGAGAAATGAAACTGATCATCAGTTATGAATTAACCTTTTTACTGGTTATTGCCGGAATTATTCTTAAATCGAATATGAGTCTTGATTTACAAAGTATAATTCAAGCTCAGCAATCCAGCACAGCTAACATATCAAGCTTATCGGGAATTTTGCTTTTTATCGTTGCAATATTCTGCATTCAGGCAAAACTTGCACTAGTGCCTTTTGATATGCCGGAAGCTGAGACGGAAATATCGGAGGGAATTTTTATTGAATACTCCGGCTCAGCTTATGCAATGATCAAGCTGGCAAAATATATTATGCTTTTTATTCTGCCTGCTTTCATTATTGCACTATTATTAAAAGGGTTCCACCTTGAGGGGATAAATATCCTCTGGGCTGTCCTTAAAGTATTTGCAGTTGTACTGCTACTTACCCTCATACGGAATACAAATCCAAGAGTGAAGATAAAACAGGCAATTAGCTTTTTCTTTATCTGGATGAACCTTTTCGTAATTCTTGCTATTGTGCTTATTTATATTGGTTTATAATAAATTAAACAGTGAGCTTTAAAAGTTATTGTTTCAAAAAGTCTTTATGGCTTTTCCATTTTGGGGGAGCTTCCTGTAATAACTGTGACATTGAGATCCTCGATTGTCTTACTCCCAGGCATGATCTGGAACGATTTGGGATGGTACTTGTTGGAAGTGTAAGACATGCAGATGTGCTGTTGGTGAATGGATCCATTAATAAAAGAGATAAGGATAGACTGCTTGAAATATATGAACAGGCTTCAAAACCTGTGCTGGTTGTCGCAATTGGAGCATGCGGGTGCACAGGTGGAATATTTGCTGAAGGAAATACTTTTGCCGGTCCGGTTGACAAAATTATACCTGTTGATGCATATATTCCCGGTTGTCCTCCGAAACCGGAAGCAATTATAGCAGGTATTGTAAAGCTTCTTCATAAGAACTAATCGGTAGATATGAATAAAGAATTAATAATAGATAACCTGAAAAAAAAGTTTAATTCTGATATTCTCGGAACAGTTATCAGGAATGAAAGGAGATTTACAATTGATATACATCCTGATTCTCTTCTCAGGATTGCTGAATATCTTTTTAAAGAAGCAGGTTTCCGTTTTATCATCGCGTCAGCTTTACATTCTAAAAAGGGATTTGAAATATATTATCACTACAGCCTGGATCAAATAGGCCTTATTATGAACCTACATGTGGTGTTGGTTAGTAATGAACCTGAAATCGAATCTCTTTCAAATATGATGGAGGCAGCTAATTGGATTGAAAGAGAAATGCATGAACTTCTTGGGATAAACTTTTTACATCATCCCAATCAGGAAAAATTAATTTCGGAAGGAAACTGGGCTGAAGGAGTATATCCGTATAGAAAAAATTTTAATTAATTGTGAGCATTTAACGAATGAGCAGAAAAACACTTATACCTATTGGACCCTATCATCCTCTTCAGGAAGAACCTGAACTATTTAAACTTTATTGTGATGGGGAAATTGTAAAAGATGTAAAATGGGAAACCGGCTACAACCATCGAGGTATTGAGAAACTGAGTGAATCAAAAACGTATGAGGAAGTTTTTTTTCTCGTCGAAAGGATTTGTGGAATATGCTCAACCTCTCATCCTTTTGCGTTTGCCAATTGCGTCGAAGAAATTGCAGGAGTTGAAATTACGAATCGGGCAAAATATATACGATCCATAATTGGAGAATTGGAACGGATTCACAGTCATTTACTATGGGTAGGTCTCGCAGGTCATTTTCTTGGATATAATACAGTTTTTATGTGGGCATGGAAATATCGTGAGCCTGTATTGGATTTATTTGAGATGATTACAGGAAACCGGAATAGTTATGCCATGTTCAAAATTGGAGGGGTTAGGCGGGACATAGAAAACATGAAGATTCCTGCCATTCAAAAAATTATGGCAGATTTAAAGAAAAAAACCGATCTTCTCGTTGGTGCTGTGATGGACGACCCCGTTATTCATGCGAGAACTAAAGGTGTAGGTATTCTGACCAAACAGGATATTATTGACTTTGCTGCAGTTGGTCCGACTGCCAGGGCATCAGGTGTAGCAATTGATGTCAGAAAAGATGATCCCTATGCTGCTTATCCCCTTGTCAACTGGAAAGTTATCACAGCCGAAGAAGGAGATGTCTTTGCTAAAGCTCAAGTCAGGCTTCTTGAAATGTACGAATCTGTATCGATCATTGAACAATGTCTTCAAGGACTGCAAAAGGAAAAGGAAGGAGATATTAGCGTGAAAGTGAAAGAAATTCCTGAAGGTATTGGAACTGGTCACGCCGAGGCACCAAGGGGGGAAGTTTTCCATTTTGTACAATCAGATGGTTCTAACTCACCTGCCAGACATAAGGTTCGTGCTCCGAGTTATACAAATATTTCAACATTTAAAAAATCCTGTATCGGACAATCTATCTCAGATGCTACTATTTCACTCGCGGCAGTTGATCCTTGCTACTGTTGCACAGAACGACTTGCAGTTGCTTATGATATGTATACCGGTGAAAAAATAATGAGTGCTGATCAATTAATTAAGTTATCTATTGATAAGACCCTGAAAATGAAGTAATATCTATATGAAATAAAATTTTATTGATTAAAATGGATGAATGAAGTAATTAACATAATATGTTTGCCTATTCTGGTTGGAATCATTCTTTTTATTCTTCCTGAAAAATTCAGAATTGTAAAAGGATTAATTTCTCTCGTTACAGCAACGGTCACATTGTATTATACTATACTTATTTATAGTATGGACAGATTTACTTTCCCGGGACCTGGGAATATATTTTCATATTCTTTTTCAATATTTGGAGTTGATCTCATATCGGATGCAAAAGCCTATCTGACATTCAATATTGATAACCTTAGCAGGCTCATTATCATTTTTATAGGTCTATTTGCTTTTTTAATAAATCTTTATTCACTGGTATATTTAACACGTGAAAAAGGAATAAAGAATTTTTACGCTTACTACCTGGTTACATTAGGGACCTCATATGGAGCTGTCTGTGTTGACAATCTTCTTCTCTTCCTCTTTTTCTGGGGTATTCTAGGAATTACATTATATAAATTAATATCAGGTTCAGATGAAAAGAGTTCATCTGCTGCAAAAAAGACTCTGACTATAATTGGAGCTTCTGACGGTATCATGATACTTGGGATCGCTGTACTATGGAAAATTACAGGGACGCTGAATATGAGCGGGATCTCTTTACCTACAAATAATGCATTAACAATAACTGCCTTTTTTGCTCTACTCATTGCCAGTTTTACTAAAGCCGGAGCTTTCCCATTCCATTCATGGATACCCGATTATGCAGAATCTGCTCCGTCCTCCTCAACAGCCTATTTACCTGCTTCACTTGATAAATTACTTGGGATTTATTTCCTGGCAAGGATAACTACTCAACTTTTCGTAATGAATGAATGGTTAAAGTTTTTACTCTTGTCAATTGGGGTTATTACAATAATCACTGCCGTAATGATGGCTTTGGTTCAACATAACTATAAAAAGCTTCTAGGGTATCATGCAGTGTCGCAGGTTGGTTATATGATCCTTGGATTTGGACTGGGTTCATTCATTGGAATCGCTGCGGGATTATTTCATATGATCAATAATGCTTTGTATAAAAGTGGATTGTTTTTAACTGCAGGTTGTGTTGAATACAGGACGCAGAAAGAAGAAATATCTGATTTAGGTGGTCTTTCTAAAATAATGCCTTTGACATTTATTGCTTCACTGGTTTTTGCATTGTCAATTTCAGGTATACCACCCTTTAATGGTTTTGCCTCAAAATGGATGATATATCAGGGCATCATTGAGTTTGGTCAGGGGACAGGAATAGCCCATCAATTATGGATTATATGGCTTGGACTGGCAGTATTGGGTTCTGCACTTACACTCGCCAGTTTCATAAAATTTATAGGTGGAATTTTTCTTGGCAGGCAGAAAGAAGAATTTAAAGATCTTCGAGAGGTACCCATACTAATGTGGATCCCTCTAATTATCCTTGCACTGATCTGCATCGTTTTTGGTGTTTTTGCTACCGGTTTTATAGTTCCAAAAATTTTTATGCCTGTAAGCGGATATTTTCAATTTACCGGAATATGGCAATCAAATATTGTCGCTTTGTTAATTCTTATCTCAATCATCCTTGGAGTATTGATTTATTTGATAGGTAATATTAAAAATTTCAGAACCTCTGATAGTTTCATTGGGGGTGAGAAATTCCAGGACAAAACAGAATTTTCCACATTAGAATTTTACAAAAGCATTCAAGAATTCAGGTTTTTTTCTTATATGTACAGGAAAGCAGAGCAAAAATGGTTTGATATTTATGATCTTCTGAGACAAATCATACTTTGGTTCAGCAACCTCTTAAGCAAAGCTCATACAGGGCTTTTACAGGATTATGCATTCTGGATATTTGCAGGATTGATCATTATGTTATT
>CAZKMG010000043.1:11270-15531 GCA_964553465.1 uncultured Bacteroidaceae bacterium | reverse complement strand
TTCAAGGTATCTGGGTGCTGACAAAATAATCATTCACGAAAAGAACTTAATCAATGGATTTTTTGACCTGAAAACTGGGTTGGCCGGGGAAATTCTTCAGAAATTTTCAACATATAATGTTCAACTTGCTATTGTAGGGATTTTTTCAAAATATCCAGGAAAAAGTTTGAGGGATTTTATCTATGAGAGCAATAAAACAGGCAGGATTAGTTTTGTAAGCTCTATAGAAGAGGCAAGGAATAAATTATCCAAAAACTGATTTTTTAAATCTCATAATTTACAGATAAATAATTTACCTTTAATTAAGTTATTTTCATTGGCCATTTGAAGAATGGGTTTCGATTTGGATATTATAACCCAGGCAAGGATTAAGCTTTCTTGAATGTTTAAAATTAATTCTTTTGGTTGAATCAGGAATGCATTTTATTTGTTTGATTTAACTGCTTTGATTTTGTAAAATTGATTCTTAAAAATGATGTTTAAATTGGCTCCTTCGAGCCTTTTGGGATTTAATTGTTAGTTAATTTTCTTGCGACAAGCAAGCATATGAATGTATAAAATTAAATTTTAACGAATGAAAACTATTCTAAAAACCTCCAGTATTATATTAATGGTATTCCTCCCTTTTGCACACGGACACACTCAAACTATTTCCGGAAACTTAACTCCTGTTTCCCTCTCAGAGGTTAGTGTGAGTGGATACCTTGGCAATAAAATAAATGCGTGCATAATCAATAGAGTAAAAGCACAGGATATAAATGAAGTGGTTGAACCTTTCCGCCAACGCGAAGAGACACGGTTCTGGCAGACAGAATTTTGGGGTAAATGGATTACGTCGGCTATTTCTGCCTGTGAATATTCTGGCGATGCGGAACTTAATAAGATTATTGATAATGCTGTTTCACAGCTTATTGCAACCCAATCCTCAGATGGTTATATAGGGAATTATGCAAATTCAGCCCATCTTAAAGAATGGGATGTGTGGGGCCGGAAATATTCTTTACTTGGACTGATTGCTTATTATGACTTATCAAAAGATAAAAAAGCACTCATAGCAGCAAAAAAACTATTGGATTTCACGATGACTGAAATAGGACCAGGTAAAACAGATATTAATAAATCAGGTAATTATCGCGGGATGGCATCTGGTTCAATTCTGGAACCCGTTGTTTTATTATATAATAGAACAGGGGAAAGCAAGTACCTGGATTTTGCAAAATATATCGCAGGAAAATGGGAAGCAACGGATGGTCCACAGTTGATCCAAAAAGCATTACAAGGAATTCCGGTAGCTGAAAGGTTTCCTCTCGGCTATGGAGACCAGTGGTGGTCCTGGAAAAATGGACAGAAAGCATATGAAATGATGTCATGCTATGAAGGTTTAATTGAATTATACCGGGTAACAGGTGAAAAGAAATACCTTCATGCAGTTGAAGCCGTCGTAAAAAATATTATCCAGGAAGAAATAAATATCTGTGGTTCTGGTGCGGCAATGGAATGCTGGTATCATGGCAGAATCAAACAGGCATACCAGGCCAGCCATTCCATGGAAACATGTGTTACCATGACCTGGATGAAACTGCTGCTGAACCTTCATAGGGCAACCGGTAGGGCTGAATATATAGATGAGTTTGAAATTAGTATGTATAATGCTCTTCTTGCATCTATGTATCCGGATGGAAGTACTTTTTCGAAATACACCCCAATTTATGGATCACGTGCAGAAGGGCTCCCTCAACCCGGAATGGTTCATCTTCACTGCTGCATGGCTAATGGACCAAGGGCCATTATGCTCATCCCTGCAGCTATGTATTTAAAGTCAAAAGAAGGAGTGATCATAAATATTTATTCCGCAGATAAACTTACCACTGTGCTTTCTGACAGTACACGGCTAACATTGGAACAAACTACAAATTATCCAGTGACTGGCGATATCGAGATCCAGGTTAATCCAGAAAAGAAAAAGGAATTTAGTATTTTTCTTCGTATACCGGGGTGGAGCCTGAACAATAAGCTAAGCGTTAATAATCAACAAGTTTCTGTTATTACAGAATCGGGATATATGAAAATTACCCGCCAGTGGAGCCCAGGAGATAAAATCCTGCTTTCTCTGGATATGAGGTCAAGAGTAGTCCCCTCCCCGGATGGATCAAAACATTTTGTTGCAATCGTCCGTGGACCGGTGGTACTGGTTAGAGATTCACAGAATAGTCAGGGAATCGATACCGATGAACTGGTAACACCTGTTATGGATAAGAATAATTATATTGAAATGAGTGAAACTTCTCATACTGAAAATACATGGATGGCTTTTGAAGGAAAATTTTATGTGGGCAGTTTGTCGGAAGGGGCTAACAGTAATCCTAAATCATTAACATTATGCGATTTTGCTTCAGCAGGATATGGGTGGAATCCAGGAGCACGTTACAGAGTTTGGCTACCCCAACTGCTTGATCCTTCAAAAAAGTAATTCACCATCTCTCAACCGACTACTCTTTTTCTAGATAAGGGATAGTTTGCGGACCTTCCGGCATAATGCAGATACTCGCTTTCGAGTTGGTTTTTCTCACCAGTTCATCTGTCAGGGTGCTTATGTTATCAACAGGATTAAGAAGAGCTTTCTTTATGGTTTTCTTATCGAGTTTATCACTATACAAATATACATTAGCCCTGCGTTGTACTAATGCCTGACAATAAACCTGCCATGTATCCTTTAATATGGCTTCCTTGCTCATAATATATTTCATAAGCGCTTCCGGACTATTCGCAGCGCTTAAAATAGCCTCGTAATCACTTCCTTGAGGAATCCCATCCCAACATTCGGCAGCAATAATAATATGTCCCCCGGGTTTAATTATTTGTGCAGCAGTACTCATACCCTTAACTGACTGGTATATATTTAGGTCAAGTGGATACCCTGAATTACTTGTGATAACAATATCATATAGTTTGTTTACCGGTACCATAGCAGATTCTTTTACGAACCGGCATCCGGCCTTGTGGGCAGCCCGCAAATCGCCTGCAAAGACAGAAGTGATATCCTTATTTTTGTTTAAGCTTATGTTTAACAAAAATAAACCGGGAACAAATTCAGCAGCTTCCATAATTTCTTCCCATAGAAGATTCCCATCGGTAACTCCCCAAACAGTTTCTTTATGCGAAAGATGGGAAATGGAGTGATTAAACTTAATTGTATCAAGAAAAGACATTCCGGGTATTAAGGCTTTACCTCCACCAGAAAAGCCGGCAAATAAATGAGGTTCAATAAATCCTGTAAGGATTTTAATCGTGCATTTCAAAACTTCCTGGTTCAGAAAAATTTTATTTCCTGAAGAGGTTGTACCTACATATTCATGTAAATCCGGATCATTTGCTTCATTTTGAACAATCCTGTAGTTTTTTACAATGTCCTTTCCGAGTATTTTAACCAGTTCACCTTCAGTCACTAACCTATGTGTTCCGTTGGCACAGAAAAAAATTATATTTTCACGGGGAATATGTCCAAGTTCATCCAGCAAGGCGGGGATGATGATATGATAGGGAGTTGCACGTGTAATATCACTGAAAATTATGCCAATTTTATTCCGGGACTCAGCAATTTCTTTCAGCGGTCTGCAATTGTAAGGTTTTTCAAGCGAATCTATAATAGATTTATACTGATCATCAACACACTCAGTCTGTTTGGGTTCAATCAAATCAATCTGATATCGATCTGGCAGTTCAATTATATGTCCTGTCTTCCCGTATGAAAGATTATATTTCACAATGGTTTGCTTATAAGATATACTTCTAATAAATAAATCAATTCCCGTTTTTTATAGGTTGTTTATTACTTTTCCTTATTTTTAATAAATATGTCAGATTAAAAACCAAGGATAATCCAAAAAATAAGCCAGATATAAATGCAATAGCCGGAGTATTGTTCAACCAGAACGAATTCAATATATAACACAGTAATCCAAGTACTAAAGAAAACTGTCCGATAACTAAAAATAAATTATTGTTTTTCAATTGATTATTAATTTTAAATATGTTAATTCAATAGGGAAATATTAAGCAAAATACGAAAAACTTAATTGTGTAAAATTCAATAAAAAGAACTTTTATGGTTATTTCATTCATTCAAATCCATAAGCATTCATCAAAGATACTAAGCTTGCATAAAAAAACCTTAATGATGGAAATTATCTTAAGGAATTTTTTCTATTTGACGGCTCTGATAGCTTTCATGTGTGTTGTTTCTTGCAGCCGTGATCAGTTA
>CAZKMG010000043.1:0-11260 GCA_964553465.1 uncultured Bacteroidaceae bacterium | reverse complement strand
AACACCTTTATGGTTTTGCAATAATACAAAAGTTACCAAAGAGGGGATTGCTGATCAGATGCAAAATTATAAAGAAAAATGCGGATATGGAGGATTTGGGATACTTCCTTTTGGAAAGGATTTTGAACCTGTATATCTAACCGGAGATTATTTTGATTTATATGAAACAGCAATTATTAAGGCTGATGAACTAGGAATGAAATTGTTTATTTATGATGAATACGGATTTCCTAGTGGAAGTGGTGGAGCTATTCATGGGGATGGTATTGGCAGATTTATGGCTTTGCATCCGGATCAAACAATTAAAAGACTGGATAAATTGGAAAAAGACATAATAGGGTTTGGTGAATTTACAGAACAAATTCCGGGGGGAGCATTGATGGGAATAGTGGCCATGAATATGATGTCAGGTGAAAGGATCGACATAACAAGTTATGCTGTGAATGGACTTGTGAAGTGGCAGGTTCCGGAAGGGAGATGGAAAATAATGATTTTTAGCTGTGTCAAAGATGGGGATCCGAATGTCGATTACCTGGATGCCAGTGCAGTTAAAAATTTCATTGGAATGATACATCAGGCTTATTATGACCGGTTCAAATCTTATTTTGGGAAGGTAATCACAGGAAGCTTTTTTGATGAGCCCACCATGTACAGGGCAAATGGTCGTATCTGGACGGACAGCTTCAACATTAAATTTCAGCAGAAATATAGTTTCAATCCGGTGATTTATTATCCTGCATTGTGGTATGATATTGGGGAAGAGACAAAGGCTGCACGGAATTATTTATTCGGATTCAGAACGGAGCTCTATTCTGCTGGATTTACTAAAGAAATACAGGATTGGTGCACTGGGCATGGAATTACTGCAACCGGTCATCAGGATCAGGAGGAAGTCCTAAATCCTGTGAGTGTTTCAGGCGATTTGATGAAATGTTTCAAATATCTTGATATTCCCGGAATAGATAAAATTGGAGGAAACCGTCCGGCAGAGAGATTTTATAAAATTATCAGTTCATCTGCATATAACTGGGATAAATATCTTGTCATGTCTGAGACATATGGAGCTATGGGTAACCTGACCTGGGAGAAAATGTATTTGGTGGCCATGGAACAATATATGAAGGGCATTAACTTTCTGGTCCCTCATGCGGTATGGTATGATGATAAAAATGTAACTTTTAAACCGGAACTCTCATACCGGAATCCTTTATATGCAGACAGCCTGCCTGCTTTTAACAATTATCTTGGACGACTGAATATACTTCTGCAAAATAAGAGTCAGCATGTGGCAGATATTGCTATACTTTATCCAATAAATTCCATTCAGGCTGAGCATTATTTTGATGGACCGTTGGGTTTCTATAAGGGAGGCGTAGCCCTCCAGGACTCAGATTATATTGATATAGGGGAAATATTAATCAGGGAAATAGGTATGGATTTTACGTATATCCACCCTGAAGTGCTGGATGAAAAATGTGTCGTTAATAATGGTTCACTGAAGTTAATAAACAAAATCAACCCGGAATCATTTACGGTTCTTATTATACCTGCCTGTGAAGTAATTTCATTAAGCAACCTGGAAAAAATCAAATCATTTTATGATAACGGAGGGACGGTTATTTTTACAACCCGTCTCCCATTATTTTCATCTGAATTTGGGGGTGATATTAAAATAAATCAGATCATTCATTCATTGATGCCGGGGTTTGAAATATCGAATCCCCGTTTTTCATATAAAAATAATAATGGAGGAAATATGATTTTCCTTCATAATCCAAATTCTCATAACTTGAAAGAATCACTTATCATGACCGAGAAAATATTTGATGTTTCATTTGAGGAAAATAAGACGCTAAGGTATATTCATAAAATATACGGTGGAAGAGATATTTATTTCCTTGGGAATCTGGAAAATGTAACAGTTAATTCAAAAATTCAATTACGCGGCAGTAAAAAACTTGAGGTATGGAATCCATATACAGCTTCTATTAGTAAGGCTGATACTCAGTACGGAAAAAATTCAGGAGTAGAAGTCACTTTTGTAACTATTATACTAAATCCTAATAAGTCAGTATTTCTGGTAACTAGGAATTAAACGGTATGTTTAATCCTTACATTTATATAGCTGTACATATTATCCGGGATCAATTTTAAAGTTAAAATTTTCTATACATTTGTATTTCTGAAAAAAAACTATATGCGAGCAGTAATACAAAGAGTATCAAATGCTTCTGTCGTTTGTAAGAGTGGGCATTCAGATAAAATAAATGCTGGGCTGTTAGTTTTTTTGGGGATTGAAGAGGCTGATACTTTTGAAGATATTAAGTGGCTCAGCGGGAAAATAGGTGGTTTAAGGGTATTTAATGACGCTAATGGCGTAATGAATCTGTCGCTTGCGAATATACAAGGTGAAATAATGGTAATCTCACAGTTTACACTTCATGCAAGCACAAAAAAGGGGAACCGTCCTTCTTATATTAAAGCAGCACCATCGTCAATGGCGGTTCATTTATTTGATCAATTCATTCAACAAATGGAAGAAGATACCGGGATTAAAGTTAAAAAGGGTGTATTTGGTGATTATATGGATGTTTCCCTGGTTAATATTGGACCTGTAACAATAATTATAGATACTAAAAACAAGGAATAATGAACTTTAACGAAGCACAGGAAACTGTTGATTCATGGATAAAAACCTATGGTGTAAGGTATTTTAATGAAATGACCAATCTTGCATTATTGACTGAAGAAGTAGGTGAGCTTGCACGTTTGATGGCAAGGATGTATGGGGAGCAGTCATTTATGGAGGGAGATCCTAAAGATAATTTATCTGATGAAATTGCCGATATTCTATTTGTTTTAATTTGTATTGCAAATCAAACCGGAGTAAATCTTGAAAATGCGTTTACTCAAAATCTAAAAAAAAAACTAACAGGGATGTTCTCAGACATCAAAATAATAAAAAGTTAGAATAATTAATATAAAATGATATCTGAAAAATATAATCTTAAAATAAATACCAGACAGGTATTTGAAAATGTTTCAAAGTTGGCCCAAAGATCTGATTTAATGAGAGATAAATCAATTCTTACTCATCTATTCAGCTTGATTGATCTCACTAGTTTGAATCCTACTGACACAGAAGAAAAGATTTCTCAAATAACTGAAAAAGTTAATAAAATCAATATTCGGTTTCCTGAATTACCCAATGTAGCAGCTATATGTGTGTATCCATCTATGATTCAATCGGTTAAGAAAAACCTGACTGATGAAAAAGTACAAATAGTATCCGTGGCAGGATCTTTTCCATTTGCACAGACTTTCCTTGATATTAAACTTCTTGAGATCGAAAGGGTAATAGCTGAAGGTGCAAATGAAATTGATGTAGTTATGTCACTAGGTAAATTTCTAGAAGGTAATTATAATTTTGTAACAAATGAGTTAAGGAGAATTAAGGAGATTTCAGGAAATGTAAAAGTCAAGGTCATAATAGAATCCGGAATTATAGAGGATCTGAATCTGATTAAAATTGCTTCGTTTCTTGCACTGGAAGCAGGGGCAGATTTTATTAAAACTTCTACAGGAAAGCTCGAAAAAGGAGCAAGTCCTGAAGCCGTATGGATCATTTGTGAGGCAATAAAAGAATACGCTCAGGCTACAGGTAGATCTGCTGGAATAAAACCTGCCGGTGGAATATCCGATATTTCCTCAGCTGTTCATTACTACTTGATTGTTAATGAAGTACTTGGAAATGGATGGCTTAATCCCGAAAGATTTCGTTTTGGGGCAAGTAAACTTGCAAATTTATTACTGGGTGAAAAATACTTTTAAATTTAACTACTAATCAAAGATGAAATTACCCTTGCATTTAGATAATGAATATAAAAAATATATATTTATCAGTTCACGACTCACGATTTTATCTTCCTGCACAAGCGAAAATGCAAGATACGATCCAAAATATTAATTCGGTTTCTGATACAATTTTAGATAAGCCATTGAAAGATACATTAAAATTTCCGGCAGATAATGGAATTGTATTGAGTAAGCCTGTTTCAAATCCAGCTTCAACTGGTAAAAAGTTTACTCCGCAGGATAATATCCAGAAAAACTTAAAAATTCAGGATAGTTTTGAGATTAATCTCAAACATGATTCTATTCCACCAGTATCATTCATTAAGGAGCAAAAAGTTCCGGTCATCCTGTATAGCAACCCGACATTATCATCAGCTAATATTACAACTAATAATTACATGCACGACTGGTACTTCTTGATAATTGTTGCAGTTCTAATTGCTCTGGCTTGGATACGGATTATGTATAACAAGTTTCTGAATAGCTTATTTGAAAATTCTTTTAATTATGTGGCTACTTCTAAAACATATAATGAAAGAACAGTTATTCATAAAAGAGTAAATCTGATATTCAATCTAATTTACATTGTGAATGGCTCATTGTTTCTTTTGCTTTTGTCAAAATTCTTCAAATGGAATATAATAATCTCAGGCGATTTTAAATTATTTACCTCTTTTATTGGCTTATTATTATCGCTTATGCTCCTTAGAAGCATCCTGATGCGCCTTATAGGTTATATTTTTAATCGATATTCCCTTTTTTCCGAGTTCATATTTCATTTTTTTATTTATAATAAACTACTGGGGATAGCATTGACACCCTTTATATTATTCATTCCATATACTCTTGGGCTTCCTCGTATAATCCTTATATATACTGCATTATTTGTAGTAGGAATTATCTATATATTGAAGATAATCAGGGTGATAATATTTTCTATTAAAAATGTTGTTTTGTTATTCTATTTGATTTTGTATCTTTGTACCCTTGAAATATTACCTGTTTTGGTAATACTCAAGTTAATATTCTCTATGGGGTAAGGTTTTACAAAACCAATTTAGAAGACAAAGAATATGACGAAAATCAAGCGAATTTTGGTCTCTCAGCCAAAACCGGAGTCCGAAAAACATACCTATTCAGAATTAGCCGAAAAAAATAATCTTAAAATTGATTTTAGACCTTTTATCCAGGTAGAAGGCATATCGGCTAAAGAGTTCAGACAATCCAGAATCGATCTTCTTTCTCACTCAGCAGTAATTTTTACGAGTAAAACTGCTATCGATCATTTCTTCCGCATTGCAGAAGAATTGCGAGTAATTGTTCCTGATGAAATGAAGTATTTTTGTATCTCTGAATCAACTGCGTTTTATCTGCAGAAATATATTGTTTACAGGAAAAGGAAAATTTTTTACAGCTGTGCTGGTAATTTCCTGGATCTGATGGACATTATTTTGAAACATAAGGATGAAAAATTCCTTATCCCGGTATCAAATACCAATAATACGCAAATTCCTTGTTTACTCGAAAAAGGGAAAATTACTTACACATCTGCTATTCTTTATCAAACTGTTTGTAGTGATCTTTCCGATCTATCAGACATTAACTACGATGTATTAGTATTCTTTAGTCCGTCTGGAATAAAGTCACTTCTACAAAACTTTCCGGAATTTAAACAAAACAACATTAAGATTGCAACCTTTGGTACAACAACAGCCAAAGCTGCACAGGAAGCCGGACTCAGGCTTGACATTAGTGCTCCAATGCCCAATGCCCCATCCATGACAATGGCTTTGGAACAATATATCAGAGAATACAATAAGACATATAAAAAATAATACCATTGGTTTAAGCTGTCCTTCTGTATTTTTCCCGTTTTCTGGATGTTGGAGATAATTTTGGAGAAAAAACAGTAGGACAGTTTTATTATGCGAAAATTTTCGTTCCCAAAAGCACTCAAGCTCAAAAGAGATAAATCTATTGAAGAGCTTTTTGAGAAAGGAAAAAGCCTTTCACAACCTCCTTTACGTATTCTTTATAGGATTAACGAATCAAGTGATTCGTACTTACCTAAAACCGCATTTACAGTTACCAAGAAAAATTTTAAAAGAGCCGTTGACCGCAATCTCCTCAAACGAAGAATGAGGGAAGCTTTTAGGTTGAATAAAGAAATAATTACCGAAAAATCGATTCATCTCCTCCCAGGTATTGAAATGATTTTTCTTTACACCTCTCTGGAAATGCATGCATTTAGAACTATCGAGTCAAGCATGGTTTCTCTTCTCAATTCCCTGAAATCCAGAATCGATAAGTCTAAGAATTGAAAAATTCAAATAATTGACTTGAATAAATTCTATAAGATTATGCCTTTTATCCTGAATCCATTTGTGCATAATAATTAATTTGTATGCAAGAGTATTTCTCCTGTGATTAATTATCCGGTTATGATTGTCGAGGACTGGCATTGGGAAGCTGCAGAGTTGTCCAGATCAATATGGCTAAAACAATAAAGCTGAAGTGAAAAATAAAATATCCGGGAACCATTTTAGATTGTATAACAAATCTTTGACAAATAAGCCATTCCAAACAATAGTTTTAATAAATTTGATTTACATCAAAATATCCTGCCATGTCTCAATTTTCATTTTTCACTCATTTAAAAGTATTTATTGCAATTTTAATCTTGATATTAAACACTGATTGTAAAAGTAAAAAGGAATTATCTTCCCCGGAATTCAACCCGGATATCGCTGCCTTTACTTCAGGTACTATATCAAACGAATCTTTTATCAGGATCCGTCTTTTGCAAGATTTCCCGGACGAACAAGATATTCAGAAAGCTATTGAGATAAAACTTTTTGAGTTCAAACCCGGTATCACCGGTAAAGCCTATTGGATTGATAGCCGTACCATAGAATTCCGGCCGGATCAGAAATTAATCCCTGGGAGCAAGTATAAAGTTAAGTTTAAATTATCAAAACTCTTTAATAATAGCAAGAAAAAGGATTTTGATTTTCAATTTAATACAATCGAATTAGATGCACGGATTGAGTTTTCTGGAATAAAAGCTTACAGCCGGACAGACTTGATTTGGAATGAGATATCGGGGGAATTATTTACAACTGATAAAGTTGAACCAGATGAAATTGAAAAAATAATGAATGCCATGCAGGGAGACAAAATACTTTCCTTTAGATGGTCTCATTTGGATAATGGGAAGACACATTTCTTCACTATAGATTCTGTTAAGAGAACTGATAAAAGAGAAAGAATCAGGGTAAATTGGGACGGAGAGATTTCCAAATTCAAAATGCAAGGTTCATATGAATATGAAATTCCTTCTCTCGAAGAGTTTATTCTGATAAATTATAAGGTCATTCAACAACCCGAACAATTTATACGGCTCCAATTCTCAGATCCAATAAAAAACGACCAGTATCTAAACGGACTTATCAGTCTTGAAAACAATACTGAGCTGAGGTTTGCTGTCGAGGATAACGAAATCCGCGTATATCCAGTGATCCGACAGGGAGGATCTCTTGAACTGACCATTGAACAGGGTATTCAAAATATTTTGTCATTTAGGTTCCCGGAGAGAAAAACTATTTCGTTGGATTTTGAATCGCTCAAGCCTGGGATAAGACTTATTGGAAATGGTGTAATAATCCCAGAATCGAAAAATTTAATTTTCCCTTTTGAGGCGGTTAACCTAAAAGCTGTTGATGTTAAAATTATCAAAATTTATGAGGATAACATTCAGCAATTCCTTCAAATAAATAATCTTGATGGAAGCGACGAACTTAGAAGAGCCGGGAGATTGATCCTTAAAAAAACTATTGACCTGACTATAGGTAGAGCGATTAATTTGAGTGAATGGAATGCTTTCGCACTCGATCTGAACACCCTGATTGATGTTTCACCCGGAGCTATTTACAGGATTGAACTTGGATTCAGGAAGAAGCATTCACTTTTCAATTGTCTTGATACTAATATAACCGGAGATAATGATTTTACAGAACCGGATGATGAATTTGAAAAAATCTCTGAAAATGATCTGGCATACTGGGATGCAGCATTCGGGTATAATAGATATGAAGATGAAAATGAATATTATTATGATTACGATTGGAAAGAAAGGGAAAATCCCTGTTCGGATTCTTATTATGGACAAAGCAGATCAGTCGGAAGAAATATACTTGCTTCCAATCTTGGGATTATGGCCAAGTCTGGATCAGATAAATCTTTGCTATTCTTTGTTAATGATCTCAATACAACTGATCCAATAAACGGCGTAAATCTTGAAGTTTATAATTTTCAAAATCAATTAATGACTTCTATTACAACTGATAATGAGGGTATAGCTGAAGTAAATCTTGATAATCAACCTTATCTATTAATAGCGAAAAAAGGTTCTCAACGAGGATACTTGAAACTTGATAATGGATCTTCTCTTTCGTTAAGTCAATTTGATGTTTCAGGAAGTTTGATCAAAAATGGTGTCAAAGGGTTTATTTATGGAGAGAGAGGAGTGTGGAGACCTGGAGATACTTTGTTCCTGAACTTTATTCTTGAAGACAGAACGGAAAATTTACCGGATAATCATCCGGTTATTTTAGAATTGTGGGATTCAAGAGGGAAGTTGTACAAAAAAAATACTCAAACAGAAGGGTTAAACGGTTTTTATCATTTCCGGTTTGTAACTGACGCAGATGTGCCGACAGGTTCCTGGAGGGCTGTTACAAAAGTTGGAGGGCTCGAATTTAATTCTTTGATCAGGATGGAAACGGTTAAACCTAACAGGTTGAAAATTAGTCTTGACTTTGATCATGATGAGCTTAATTCCAATTTAGCTGGAAGTAAAGGAAAACTATCAGTCAAATGGCTGCATGGTGCACCAGCAAAAGATCTTAAAGTTTCCGTTTCTGTCAATTTGTTCCCTGCATCAACAAGTTTTTCCGGATACGAGATGTATTCATTTAATGATCCTGTAAAAAGCTTTTATTACACGGAAAATGAGGTGTTTAATAATAATCTGGATGTGAACGGAGAAGCCATTTTTACACCTACTTTTGAAGTCAATAAAACAAGTCCGGGTAAATTAAATGCCCGTTTCATTACAAAGGTATTTGAAAAGGGAGGTGACTTTAGTATTGATCAGTTTTCAATACCGTATTCACCCTATAATGTATATGTTGGATTAAAGGTACCTGAAGGAGATAAATTTGGTACACTTGTAACTGATACAATTCAGAATTTCAATATTGTAACACTGAGTGAAAGTGGAAAGCCGGTTGACTTAAGAAACCTTGAAATAAGTATTTATAAGCTTAACTGGCGATGGTGGTGGCATTCGACTGATGAAAACCTTGCTTCTTATATTGGCAGCTCTTATAATAAACCCGTATTTAAAGATAAAATTAATACCAGGGATGGTAAGGGGAAATTCAGCTTTAGGGTTGATTATCCTGAATGGGGTCGTTATCTGGTAAGAGTGAATGATTCCTCAGGTGGTCATTCAGCAGGAAAGATAGTGTATTTCGACTGGCCGGGATGGGTCAGCAGGTCATCTCGAAAAGATCCTAATGCTGCCACAATGTTAACTCTTAGTTCTGATAAAGAAAAATATACTGTTGGTGAAACTGCAACAATAACTTTTCCATCTGGCGAAGGAGGAAGAGCATTGATTAGTATTGAAAATGGAACCAAAGTAATTGATCACTACTGGGTAAAAACTACAGGTAAAGAAGCTGTTTTCAAATTTAATGTTTCAGCTCAAATGTCGCCAAATGTTTATGTGAATATAAGCCTCATACAACCCCATGCTCAATCGAAAAATGATTTACCTGTGAGAATGTATGGTGTGATTCCTGTTTTTGTTGAAGATCCATTAACCCGCATTCAGCCAATGATTGAGGGTCCCGAAATTATTCGACCGGAATCAGATATTGAAATTAAAATCAGTGAAAAGGATAAGCGGGAGATGACTTATACAATAGCAGTTGTTGATGAAGGACTATTGGATCTTACAAAATTTAAAACACCTGATCCCTGGGAAACCTTTTATGCCAGGGAGGCGCTGGGTGTTAAAACCTTTGACACTTATGATCTGGTTCTGGGTGCTTTTGGAGGCAGGATTGATGGTGTATTCAGTATCGGAGGAGGTGAGGATATGGAAGGAGGCCGGCCTCAGGCAAAGGCGAACCGTTTCAAACCTATGGTCAGGTTCCTGGGTCCGTTCTACCTCAAATCCGGGAAAACAAATGTGCATAAAATCTCAGTACCAAATTACATCGGTTCTGTTAAAATAATGGTTGTGGCAGGTTATAAGAGAGCTTATGGTAATGCCTCCAAGGTTGTAACTGTTCGAAAACCTTTGATGATCCTTACAACAATGCCTCGTGTTCTTGCTCCCGGAGAGAGATTAAGTATACCTGTTAGTGTTTTTGCGATGGAGGATCAAATCAAAAAGGTGAGCCTGCATATTGAGGTTGATAAAATGTTTGATATTAAATCAAATGAAAAAATCTTAAGCTTTGATAACCCAGGAGATATAACTGTTGACTTTGAAGCGTCTGTAAGAGATGCCCTTGGAATTGCCAGGATCAACGTATATGCAAAAAGCGGGAAAGAAGAAGCCAGGGATAATATAGAAATTGATATTCGATCACCTAATCCACTTGTTACTCAATATTACTATACCACAATTGAGCCTGGTGAAACCTGGAATAAAAATTTTGCTTTACCCGGATTAATAGGTACAAATTCAGGGGAATTGGAGATCTCTGCGCTAGCGCCTGTCGATTTCGGACGAAGGTTAAAATATCTGATTGATTATCCCTATGGCTGTCTTGAGCAAATTACTTCATCAGCATTTCCTCAGCTATTCCTGGGAGACGTGATGGAAGTAAATGAAAATTTTAAGATAGTAACAGAAAGGAACATAAAGGCTGCGATCCAAAGCATTTATAAGTTCCAGCTTGCCAGCGGTGGAATGGCGTTGTGGCCGAATTCCAGCGTGGAAAATGAATGGGCAACAAGTTATGCAGGACATTTTATGGTTGAGGCTCAGAGAAAAGGATATGCAATATCAAAAGAATGGATGAAAAGCTGGTCGAAATATCAGAGAAATGAATCAAAAAAGTGGAACGAGATAAAATATGAAAGCAGATGGCAAAAAAAAGGAATGGAACATACTCAGGCTTACCGCTTATATACAATCGCATTGGCCGGAGAATCTGATCTCGGATCAATGAACAGACTCAGAGAAAAAACTAACCTGGATATTTCTGCAAAATGGATGCTATCCGCTGCTTATGTTCTGGTTGGACAGAAGGAAACAGCTAAAGAAATTGTAAAATCCCTTAATTCAGATATAACGGATTACAAGGATGGCATATATACTTTTGGA
>CAZKMG010000042.1:12260-15565 GCA_964553465.1 uncultured Bacteroidaceae bacterium | reverse complement strand
TCACAAAAGAGCATGTTTAAATTCATCGCGAGTTCCATGTGACCATAAAAAATAATAAATTAAACACATGAAAAAATAAATTTCTTCCTTGCTCTTAATTTTAGTTTAATTTAGTAACGCGTTGCGCGATTGAAATAATGTAATTAACAGGCTTTGTGTGCTTTGTGTTTTTTCTTTGTGAACATTGTGGTAAAAATATTTAACCACAAAGGCCACGAGGGGTTTCACAGAGTTCAGAAATACGTTCATATATGCTTATAAATCAATATATTAAATTTTAAATAAATTAGAATATGTTTTAATCGCACAACACGTTAATTTAGTAATAACTTTATAATCAAATAATAATTATAAAAGGGATTTATCTAAAAAGGACTATAAGAATCTATTATCAATCAAAATATTATTTTATCTTGTATCAGAGTAACAAAATGCCTGGATTTCATATCGTTTAAATTTATTAGTTCTCTAAAATTCAAAACATTATTATTATATATTAAACTTTAAAACGGAGGTTAGAATGAATAGTTTAACAATTTATCTGATTTTGGCAGCTCTTTTTATTTTCTTTCTTGGGGTACGAATTGTGAGGCCTACACACAGAGGAGTAATTGAACGACTCGGAAAATACAGCCGAATGGCAAAAGCGGGATTTCATTGGATAATCCCATTTATTGAAGTAATGTATCGGGTGAACATTACAGAACAGATGGTTGATGCAGATCCACAGGAAATTATAACGAACGATAATTTGAATGCCCGTGTTGATGCCCAGGTTTACTTTAAAGTGAATCCAGATGAGGAAAGTGTGAAAGCTTCTCAATACAATGTGAATAATTACCAACGGCAGATTGTAAGCCTGGCAAGGACAACACTTAGAAATATTATTGGTACGCTCACTTTGAAATCCGCAAACAGTGAAAGAGGGAAAATTAACTCCGAGTTACATAGAACCCTGAAAATTGAAACAAATAGTTGGGGAATTGATATTGTTAGGACCGAGTTGAAAGAAATTGATCCTCCTACTGATGTTCAGGAAACGATGAACAAAGTAGTGAAAGCTGAGAATGAAAAAATTGCCGCCATTGATTTTGCAACAGCCAGAGAAACTGTTGCCGATGGAGAAAAAAGAGCTAAAATCAAAGAAGCAGAGGGAATAAAACAATCTAAAATTCTGCAGGCAGAAGGGGAAGCAGGAGCGATTAAGCTTGTTAATGAAGCTGCTGAGAAATACTTTGTTGGTAATGCACAGGTACTTAGAAAACTTGAGGCTTTGGAATCAGCTCTGAAGGATAATTCCAAGATAATTGTTCCGGGTGATTCTGAATTGGTTAATGTAATTGGTGAAATGGCGGGGATAATTCCCATGGGAAAAAGAGAAGGGAAGAAGTAGCAATATAAATTCCTTTTTCGCATAAAGAAATTAGATTAACGCATGGCCATAGAATAAGATCCATAGGTTTTTTCGATGATTCTTTTTGCAATAAGTTCTCCATTGCGGAGTTGATTTTATGCAACAGGAAATCCTGGATATATCATCTGAGGAAAATAAAGATCGTTTAGAAAAAATGCAATTGCCCAATAATTAGCTGGATAAAAACTAAAAATAGATTAGTAAAACACTCAGCTTAAAATTAAAAGTGTTTTACTATTATTGAATTTGAGATTTCTGACAACAGATGTTGAATTTGAAAAATCAACAGATACCATTTTACATAAATTTATTCCTTGATATGATTTTTTTTGCTGGATCTTTCTCATCTGCCAGGAAATAACTTCTTAATCTTATCAAGTCAGTTAATATTCTCTTCCAACTTTTCTCCAAATGGGTATAATAAGTGTCTCTAGAAATACAATAAAACGTTTCAGAATATTGTAATAGAGTGTGATACAAAGGAATATTATCATTATCCAGATAGCAATAGTATTAAAGAAAAGGGTTGGAATTTTAAGGTTACCAAGCTGTTTGTATGGTGCATAAAAATGTGCCCTTCCATATTTGGAGCCTGGTTTCATAAAAATTGGATCAGCCTTTTGGATAAGCTTTTTTTCCGAATCATAAATTTTAATGGTATTAAACCGGTTAAGAACAATATTGGCAATGTTTTCATTGTAATTCATATCTCTAAGTCTGAAAAATCCATCTTCACCTAAATTTTCTTTCATCCGGTTGTAGAGTGAATCACGCTGGAGGTTAAAACCCCGGCTTTTTATTCTAAAGAAATTCATCAAGCTGTCCAGGAATAATTTTGCATTTTTATCCGTATAATCATTGAATTTTTCAAAGTATAGATCATTGAACCAGTCTCCGGGTTTTAATCCTGAAATGGCGGAAAGTTCATTAATATGATACTTTATTTTTCTTAAATTATTCACCGAGTTGTCACGATAAACTGGATTTTTTCCTGCTACCCGGCACTCCTCGACTTTAACCCTAAGAGTTGGGATAAGAAAAGACGCTATCCAGTCATTCTGACTTATCTCCATTTCGTACTTATAAAAAGGTTTTTCAAATTTATTACTTTTAAATTCCTCAACAAGGATTGCTTCATATGCCCAGCGGGTAACCATAGCATCGCCAATTAGCGGCACATAGATCTTACTTGTAATTGATTTATTCAAATCATCAAACTGGATCATGGCACCTCCCAGAATTAGCATAGGGACAAGCAGAAGGGGAATAAGAATATATATACTTACAGCTGTTTTCATCCCTGCCGAAATATTCAATCCCAGTATATTTCCAAAGCATGCCGTTGAGAACAGGATCATCCACAGCTGATAAAACATACCATTTACTTCAAGAATATAGTCTGAAACCAGGACAAAGAGTAATGATTGTATTACAGATAATCCAAAGAGAAAAGTAATTTTTGATAATAAATAACTTGCTTTGCTGATATTAAGATACTTTTCTCTTTCCAGTATTTTACGGTCACGGAAAATTTCCTCGGCACTGACTGTGAGTCCGATGAATAGCAGAACAATTACAGCCATAAACAGGAATATATAATAATTCTTGTTTGCGGAAAAAACATATGTACCATTCTCGCTGTATTTTGAAATGAAACCAAGAATTAAAGCCAGAAGTGGAGCTTCAAGGAGGCTTATTGTCATATATTGGCGGTCGGCCAGTTTCCGTGTAATATTTCTTTTAACAAAAGTCTTAATCTGTTCAATCTTTTTTGGTACTCTGAAATTACTTAAGGGGATAGCTGATTTTTCAGGTCTCTTCTTAAAGACCGGCATCATTTTTTCCTTGTATTTTTCGTACCATTCTTTAGGACTTACCTGTCGTTGCTTTC
>CAZKMG010000042.1:0-12250 GCA_964553465.1 uncultured Bacteroidaceae bacterium | reverse complement strand
CAATTATCTTGGCTTCAATTATTTGCATAATATTGTCCGTCTCAATATTACCGCAATTCGGACATTCACTTTCTGCAGCATTAGCAACCGATGTCTCAGTTTTGAAATATACCAGGGCCTCAACAGGATCCCCATCGTATATCATATATCCGCCTTTATCGAGGACCCAGAGTCTGTCAAACATTTTCAGAATGAAAGAGGAAGGCTGATGAATGATTGCAAAAACGAGCCTCCCGTTTAAAGCCTGGTTTTTAAGTAATAACATCACCTTTTCTGAATCGAATGATGAAAGTCCGGATGTCGGTTCATCTAGAAACAGAACTACTGGTTCTCGCATCAACTCAAGTGCGATATTGAGTCTTTTACGCTGTCCTCCGCTGATTTTCTTGTTCAGGGGATCCCCAACCTGAAGATCTTTTATCTCATAAAGATCCAGATCGTTAAGGACCTTTTCCACAGTAGTAATAAGCTGCTCCTCATCATAATCACCAAAACATAAACGAGCGTTATAATAAAGGTTCTGATAAGCGGTCAGTTCTTCAATCAGCAGATCATCCTGGGGAACAAAACCAATTAATCCATAAAGATTCTCAGAATCAGCATGAATATCATACCCGTTTATATAGAGATTTCCATTTACCGGTTTGTTCTTGCCATTCAAAAGATTAATCATCGTGCTTTTACCTACCCCGCTTCCACCCATTAATCCAACCATGTTTCCGGATTCAATTCTGAAACTCATCTTCTGTATCCCGTTGTCAGAATTCCTGAAGATGTATCCTATCTCATGCCCTTCGAAGTATATCGTTTCAAAAAACTTTCTGGAAACAAACTTCTTATAAACCTTTGAATAATAGATGGTATCAATGCTCGGTCCTTTAATATTTACTCCTCTTTCAAGAAGATAGGCCCTGCCTGCAATTATTTCACGTGCTTTATAATAAAGATTCATGTTACCATCATATGTCAGTACAAGGGATCCTGTACTTTCAATATGAAGAACAAAAAGATATCCCTGAAATCCTTTGATCCTGATATGTCGCCACTTCTCATAATTACTGAAATCTTTGGCGGCCCATTGGTCAGGGTTATCACTCTCGATAATAAGCATGCAATCGGGCGAAACCTCGTTATAATTCCTGCCGATCATTAATGCACAGGCATTATCATACTCCTTTTTCGAAATACTGAATGTTCTTGCGACTATATCAATAATTGATCTCTCCCGTTCCGAAATTACTTCATCCTCAAACGCAAATTCCAACAGCTGAAGGAAAACGATCATTCTCTCTTCGAGGAATAATCCATTTTTTATCTGTTGGCATATATTCGTAATCTGATATGATATAAGAGAATCTTCATCAGCGAGCTCTGATTTATCCATACTTTTAAGCTCCTGAGAATAAAACTCGAGGTTGTTTTCAAAAAGTGTGAAGTATTCCTCTTCCAGCTCCCGGTTGAGATATCTTCTGAGATAGCTGCGAAGGATTTTTTTACCTTTTGATGAAATAGTTGCAGAATTGACAGTTGAAATAATGGCAAAGATATGTACTAAGGCAAGTAATACAGATTCCCTCATAAAGACATTAATAAAATAACCGCATCAGTACAATCCTGGAGTCAAATCATCATGTAAAAATCAAATAACAACCTTACTTCTAATACTTTCAATGGCTCTGGTAATGTCATTAATATTCTGACTCGTGAGACTTGTACTGAGTCCTTCATATACTTGTTTTATTGGATCAAGTAATTTAATAAACTCACTCAAATCCGGATCATCTGCGTAAGGCCTGGCAATTTCAAGATAAAGCTCAAATGATTGTTTCTGCTCAAGTAATACCCTTGAAATACCTGCAACATTATAAGCGGCTTGAGATACGTGAGTTGTAAGATACATGCCTTCAACCCAGGATCCGCCAACAACAAGAAGTGCCAATACCTGCTGATTATTGTCGCTTAAATTAGCATAAGTGTTGTTATAAACATCAGTAAGTATTGCTACAAGTGTATCTTTGTTATCAAAATTAACTTTGAGTTTTTCGTATAGAGACTCATCATAAACTTTCGACATGTTCAACTCATTGGTCAAAGATCTAATAGCCCCCAGATAGTTAATAATTTCCTGTTGCATGTCATAAAGTGTAGCATAACTAAGATCTGCTCCATAGACACCAATGTTGATTGCCCGTTTTGAATTGCTGAAATAATTATTTACATTTTTAACAGGATTCGAAATATCGCTTAGATAATCAACTCCCAGATCGGATAGCATTTTAATTACTTCTGCAGAAGAAGGTAATGGATATACACTTTTTTTAATTTCACTTTGAAGGGTTTCTCCCTGTTCAAACACTATCTTTTTCTGCTCCTTATTGGTAGATCTGTTCTTACATGAAGTGAGCCCTAAAAGACTAAATATTAGGACTGGAAGTATAGCAACAGCTAATGTTTTTTTCATTTTGGGTTAAATTAAGTTTTAGTCTAAGAATGCTTATAAAAATAATAAATAATATTAAAAATATAACTTTTTGCTATCATTAATTTTGAATTTTCAAAATACTATATTCAATATGTAAACAGAGATATTCCGTTTAATGTTCAAATTTAATTGATACTTTATCTAATCTACATCGGGCTCCAGTCGTCAATTCTTACTTTTCATAAGATCTGAACAGTAATATTGAATTTATAATAAGTTCCATTCTTGACGACACCGTTTTAAATAGAAGATAAAGATTGTATTATGTGGATTTGAGGAAACAGAGATTTTTTTCGCTGTGGATAATGTATTTCCTTTCTGAGGGCAGGAATTGTAAGAAAAATATAACAATAATTTGAACCTATTTCTGATTTAAGAGTTCTATTATTAGTTAAAATATTTAATATTCAATAAATTATTGACTTTATGGCTAAAAGTTTTTTACGTTCTGCAATATTTATTGTACTTATAATCATATGCAGGTTAGCATCACTTAATGCCCAGCCTATTATTGATTTAGAGACAGGTATTGTTGGCACCGGTTATAATAATGTTCGCATTCCGGGTGACCAGGGAACACTCTTTTCTTTAAAAGATGATTTAAATGCGAATTTAAAAATATTCTACCGGATCAGAGTGAGTTACACCATTAATTCGCGTCATACTTTATCATTATTATTTGCTCCGCTGCAAACAAAATCAGCTGGCCGGGTTTCAAATGACATCTCCTTTGAAGGAGTTGTATTTCAAGCCAATACCGACCTCACTGGCACCTATAAATTTAATTCATATAGGTTGACATACAATTATAAAATTGTTCAAAAACCGAAGTTTGAATTTGGGCTGGGTTTTACTGCAAAAATCAGAGATGCTAAAATTGCACTAGCCTCGCAGGAATTAACCACGGAGAAGACTAATGTCGGGTTTGTCCCAATTATCAATTTCAGGATGTTATGGCGTCTGGATGAAAAATTTGGTATTCTGATAGATGGTGATGCACTAGCGGCAAAACAAGGGAGAGCTGAAGATGTGATGATTGCTGCAACATATCGGTTATCTGATAACCTTGGATTTAAGGCCGGATACCGCATTCTTGAAGGAGGTGCAGATAATGATGAAGTCTACAATTTTGCTTTATTCCATTATGCTTGTGTTGGCATTTTCATATATCTCTAAGTGTAATCCTCTATTTTTTATTTAGATAGTTAAAATAAATTCTGAACAGGATTGCAAATTGTCAGAGAAATTAGAACAGATTCCTCTCCGCATACATCTTCCAATATGAATCAGATAGTTGCCTTCAGTCCAAAAGCCATTATGAGGGTTTTATAAATGTAATTTATCTAATAACCTCAGCAATCCCGGTAACCGGTCCGTTGATTGATTTGATAATTTCAAAGCTGGTCCACAGAGAGTGGACGAATATTCACCAGAGTATGGTAAAATACATTTCAAATTAATTAATTTTATCGCGGATTTATTAAAGAACAAAAACTGATGAAACCAATACAGATAGGAGACATGATCCCAGTTTTTACGCTTCCTGATCAGGATGGCAATTTACTAGATATCAACACTTATCTGGGAAAGAAAAAACTAGTTATCTTCTTTTATCCACAGGATGGCAGTTTGAATTGCACCAGGGAAGCCTGTTATTTTCGTGACCTTTTTGATGTCTTTAATGAAGCGGAAGCAGTTGTAATAGGGATTAGCGGACAGTCAGTTGAAAGTCATAAAAAATTTTCTGAAGAAAACAGGCTCAACTTTACACTTTTAAGTGATGATGAAAATATTGTAAGGAAATTATTCGGAGTTCCAACAAGGGTTTTTGGATTAGTTCCCGGGCGTGTTACCTATGTTGCTGACAGGACGGGAAAAGTAGTTTATATTTTCAATTCACAGACTCAGGTTCAGCGTCATGTAGATGAAGCCCTAAAGATTTGTCTCGTGCTGAAAAGAGATGACTTTGAAAACAAAAATAAAAACCTTAATATCAACTAATTATAAGGCTTTAAAAGTACCCGGAGCCGGAATCGAACCGGCACGGTATTGCTACCACTGGTGTTTGAGACCAGCGCGTCTACCTATTCCGCCATCCGGGCTTATATCACTATTCAAGATTCTGGTTATCATACAATTCTACCCTACTTATTGCTGGCGGGACCGAACCCGATTTCGCTAACTATCGGGATGATCAGTTTTTTCTGCCATCCTGGTTTTAAGAATGCGAAGATAATATAAAACGGAATCATCGACAAACATCAAATGTAATAGTCATGGATATCTGGAATTGAAAAGTATTTCATATTCTTCTGTGATTCAGTCTGGATTGTTTTATGGATTTAGCTTACTTTCGAAAGTAACCGCTTCCCAATAAGGATCTTTACATGTTTTACTATACTGTCTGCATCAAATCCGCATTCCTTATAGAGTTCCTGTTGGGTGCCATGCTTGATAAACCTGTCAGGTATTCCAAGACGCTTTACTTTGACTTTATAATCGTTATCTGCAATAAATTCAAGGACTGAACTACCAAATCCACCATGAAGTATTCCATCTTCAACAGTCAGAATATATCTGAAATTACTGCATACCTGATGCAATATTTCTTGATCCAATGGTTTGATAAATCGCATGTCATAATGAGCGATACTGAGATGAAAAGGTTTCAATTTATTAATGGCTTCATAGACGAGATTTCCTGCTGTACCGATTGAAAGGATTGCAATATCAGATCCTTCTTTAAGAATTCGTCCCATCCCAATAGGGATTTCCTTAAAAGGGGTTTTCCAATTCAGGGTTACCCCCCTGCCTTTTGGATAACGGATACTGAATGGTCCATTTTCCCTGAGTTGTGCAGTGTACATCATGTTTCTCAGTTCAATTTCATCCATTGGTGCCGCAACAATCATATTGGGGATCAATCGCATAAAGGAAATATCAAAACTTCCATGATGAGTTGGACCATCATCACCAACAAGACCACCCCGGTCGAGACAGAAAACTACGTTTAAATTTTGCAAGGCTACATCATGAATTACCTGATCGAATGCTCTTTGCATAAAAGATGAATAAATATTACAATAGGGTAGCATTCCCTGGATAGCTAATCCAGCCGAAAAAGTAACAGCATGTTGTTCAGCTATCCCTACATCATATGTTCTTTCCGGTAATGCATCCATCATTATCCGCAAAGAGCATCCGCTAGGCATTGCGGGAGTAATACCGATGATTTTTTCATTTGATAGAGCCAGTTCAAGTAGTGTTTCTCCAAAAACATCCTGGAACTTGGGAGGGATAGGAATTTCAGGTTGAAAAGTAACTATTTCACCGGTATTTCTGTCAAATATTCCAGGTGAATGATATGCAGTTTGATTTTGCTCTGCAAGCTTTAATCCTTTTCCCTTGGTTGTTATGCAATGAAGTAGTTTTGGTCCCGGGATATGTTTAAGATCCTCGAGAACCTGTGTCAGATGGATTATATCATGACCATCAACCGGGCCAAAATATCTGAATTTAAGCGCTTCAAATAAATTGCTTTGCTTGAGAATAATTGACTTCAGGGCATTTTCAATTTTTTGAACATATTTCTGAGCATTTGGTCCAATTTTACTTAAATAACCTAAAGTGTTCCAGACATCAGATTTCAGCCTGTTATATGTTTTGGAAGTTGTGATATCGACGAGATAATCTTTTATTGCTCCTACATTTGGATCAATAGCCATATTATTATCATTGAGGATAACCAGGATATTAGAATTAGTGATACCGGCATTATTCATTCCCTCATATGCCAATCCACCAGTAAGTGAGCCATCTCCAACAATAGCAATTACCTGCCGATCAAATTCGTTTTTATGCCTGGCGGCAAGAGCAATACCAAGGGCAGCAGAAATTGAAGTTGATGAGTGCCCGACACCAAAAGAATCATATTCGCTTTCCGAAGGGGATGGGAAGCCACTGATACCATGCATTTTTCTGTTGGTATGGAAACTATCCCGTCTGCCTGTCAGTATTTTATGACCGTATGCCTGATGGCCTACATCCCAAATAAGTTGATCATAGGGTGTGTTAAATACATAATGAAGTGCGATTGTCAATTCTACAACACCCAGGCTTGCCCCTAAATGCCCTGGATTTGAGGAAAGGATATCAATAATAAATTCCCTAAGTTCTGCACTTAGTGCAATTAACTCATCAGGTTTGAGTTTCTTCAAGTCACTGGAAGAATTAATCTGAGAGAGAAGAGGATAATGAGTATTGTTTTCCATCAGCTAATAATTCATGCTAAACAAAGCAAAGATAATAAATAATCTGTTGGAAGAATTATGTTAATATCTTCTTTCCAAATAAGAATATCTTTATAAAATGCACAAACAATAATTTAGTAATTTTCCGTTTTATAGAAATATATAAATACACATGAAGAATTTACTGATTATGTTCGTTTTAATTGGACTGTTGATTGGAGGATGTGTGCCTCCTCAAAGGTTTAAAGAAGTAAGTTCCAAAAGTAACAAACTTGAGGGTGAGCGTGATCAGCTTATGACCGAGAATGAACAATTAACGGTTGAGAATACCGAAATGAAGGCAAAAATGGAAATGGTTGAATCTGATCTTGCTCGGGTTACCGAGGACAGTATCAAACATAGCAGGGAGTTAGAAAAGGTTAAAAATGATTATTCGCAGCTATTAAGAAAATATGATGATTTAGAATCAAGCCATGATGCGCTTCTTCAGGGCAATGCACGGGAAACGCGCAGATTATTGAATGAGTTACAAACAGCTCAGGAAGATCTGGAAAAGAAAGAAAGCAAGTTAAGGGAACTTGAAACGACAGTAAGTGCGGAGCGTCAGGATCTTACGAAACTAAGGTTGGAACTGGAAGCCAGAAATGCAAAATTAGCTGAAATGGAAAAAATTCTGAATCTCAAAGATTCCGTTGTGAATGCATTAAAAGAATCTGTTTCCAAAGCGCTTATGGGTTTTGAAGGCCAGGGATTATCAGTACAGCTAAAAAATGGGAAAGTATATGTTTCTCTTGATGAAAAGCTTCTTTTTAGTACTGGAAGTACAACCGTTGATCCCAGAGGAGTTCAGGCTCTGCAAAAACTATCTCGCGTATTAGAAGATAATAAGGATGTGAATATATTGATTGAAGGGCATACAGATAATATTCCATTTAAAAAAGGAGCGAGTATAAAAGATAACTGGGATTTAAGCGTGATGCGTGCTACGGCTGTGGTAAGGATATTAATTGAAAGCAGCAGGATTGATCCTGTGAGACTAACTGCAGCAGGACGGGGTGAATTTCTTCCTGTTGATCCTGCCAATACACCTGAGGCCAGAACAAAAAACAGAAGGACTGAGATAATACTCACTCCGAAACTGGATGAACTATTTAAGATACTTGAATCAAATTGAGATGAAACGCAATTTTCAAAGATAACATAATACAAAACAGCGCGTCTCAGGGATTAAGGCTTCACTGGTCAAGATTTCAAACTGTCATTATTTCTTTATCCTTCATCTCAATCTCTTTATCAATTTTCTGAGAAAAATCGTCAGTAATTTTCTGAATTTCTATCTCTCTAACTTTTACTTCATCTTCAGGGAGCCCTTCTTTTTGCATTTTTTTAAGTTCATCGTTAGCTTCCCTTCGTGCATTTCTAATTGAAACCTTTGCTATTTCGCCTTCCTGTTTGATTTGTTTTACAATTTCTTTTCGTCTTTCCTCAGTGAGAGCCGGTATTGAAATCCTGATTAATTCGCCATTATTAACAGGAGTAATTCCAAGATTAGAAGCCATAATAGCTTTTTCAATGGGAACGATCATGTTTTTTTCCCAGGGTTGAATGGCAATAGTTTTAGGATCGGGTGTGCTGATATTGGAAACTTGATTGAGGGGAGTAAGAGTTCCATAATAATCAACATGTATACCGTCAAGAAGTCGGGGATTTGCTTTACCTGCCCGGATATGACTTAACTCATTTTCCAGGTGTAATTGGGCTTTCTCCATTTTTTCGCTGGCTATATCGACAACTAGTTGAGCTTCTTCATTCATAGCAGTAAATCTTAACGTTTATTATTATTTAAACGGGAGATAAAATTATTTAAATTTTAACTAAAGTACCAATTTTTTCACCAGAAATCAGCTTCTTAAGGTTGCCTTTCGTGTTCATATTAAAAACTACCACCGGAATTCTATTTTCACGGCACATGGTAAATGCTGTAATATCCATGATATTAAGCTGTTTTTCTATAGCCTCATCAAAGCTTAGTTCATCAAATTTTATGGCATCTGCATTTTTTTCGGGATCCGATGTAAAAACTCCATCAACGCGCGTTCCTTTAAGCAAAGCCTCTGCATCTATCTCAACTGCCCTGAGCGCTGAGGCTGTATCAGTAGTAAAAAATGGATTTCCTGTTCCTGCACTAAGAATAATAACATTTTTCTCTTCCAGGGCTTTTTTAACCTTTTCATAGTTGTAGAACTCAGTGAATGGATCCATTCTTATTGCGGAAAACAAAAGACAACGACTTCCACAAGCCTTAATAGAGGATTGCAAGGCAAGGCCGTTAATGACTGTGGCAAGCATCCCCATATAATCTCCTTTTACACGATCAATCCCCTTATTTACCCCAGATATTCCCCTGAAAATATTACCTCCACCGATTACGATCCCAATTTCTACACCCATCTCAGCCACTTCATGTATTTCCCTGGCATAATCCATGAGTCTTAATGGATCAATACCATAGTTTTGCATGCCCATAAGCGCTTCGCCACTTAGCTTTAAAAGTATTCTTTTATATTTTAGCATAATTTTTAATTATTTCCGAAAGTTAAAAGTAATTATTTTTTACAGCAATTAACGGAGACCTGTAGAAGAAATCTCATGCAGATTTTAACATTTTTGATGTATGTAATTATTTTTTCTTAAGAATTTTCATAAAAAAAAGGCTACTTTGAAGGGTAGCCTTTAATATATCAATTAAGAATCCGATTTATTGCTTTAAAGAAAAGCGAATAAATTGAGTAACTTTTAGTTCGGGATCTACTTCTTTGAGATATTGACTTACGGTTTTCTTATTTTCTTTTGTAAAATCCTGATTTAATAAGGTATACTCTTTAAAGAATTTATTCAATTTACCTTCTGCTATTTTCTCCAGCATATTTTCTGGTTTACCATCGAGTCTGGCCTGTTCACGTCCAATCTCTCTTTCTTTTACTATCATTTCGGCAGGAACATCGTCTATATCAATTGCAACAGGAGACATTGCCGCCACCTGCATGGCGATATCCTTACCAACCTGTAAATCGACTTTTTTATTAAATCCAACCAGTGTAGCTAATTTATTCCCGGGATGAATGTATGGGACTATATCTTCGGCTTGAATTTTACGATAGTCGCTGATATCAATTTTTTCACCAATTATACCAATCTGCTCAACTATTTTTTCCTGAACCGGTTTCCCATCTAAAGTCAGTGATTTTAATTCTTTCAGGTCAGTGGGGAAAATATCAAGAGCAACTTTCAGAATGGATTCGGCAAAATTTACAAAATTCTCGTTTTTAGCGACGAAATCCGTTTCACAATTAAGAACAATTAGAACTCCTTTTTTGCCTTCGGCCTTTACTAATACAACACCTTCAATTGCGTCTTTATCAGCACGTTTACTTGCAACGAGTTGACCTTTTTTACGAATTACATCAATTGCAGCTTCAAAATCACCATTTGATTCCTGCAAGGCCTTTTTACAGTCCATCATTCCTGCGCCTGTGGCTTTCCTTAATTTACTTACTTCTGAAGCTTGAATTTCAATCATTGTTATACAATTTAGATTCTTAATTTATTATTCATCAATTCTTTTACGGGGTACTTTTTTGACTTTAGGTTTCTTATTGTCATCTTTTATTTTTACTTCTGAGCTTTCGATATCTTCTGCATCAACGCTCTTAAGTAATTTCTCGGTTGCATCCTCTTTATCATCAATTTCTATTTCTTCCTCTTCTTCTTCATCAAGTCGCAATTTTTTTAAAGCAGCAGCTTCTTTGTCTTCTTTAGCTTTTTTATCTTTAGCATCCTTTGCGGTGGTTTCTTTTTCCTTCTCCATTTTTCTTTCTGACAGACCTTCCATAATCGATTCACAAACATAGCTGATGATAAGGTCAATGGATTTTGATGCATCGTCATTCGCCGGGATAGGGAAGTCAACCATGTTAGGGTTAGAATTTGTGTCAACGATTGCGAATACCGGAATATTAAGTCTGGTAGCTTCACGAACAGCAATATATTCTTTCGAAACATCAACAATAAACATTGCAGCAGGAAGTCGAGTCAGATCAACAATACTCCCAAGGTTTTTTTCAAGTTTTGCACGCTGTCTGGCTACCTGAAGCCGTTCACGCTTTGATAGAGTGTCAAATGTACCATCAGTAGCCATTTTATCAATCGAAGTCATTTTTTTAACTGCTTTACGGATAGTAGGAAAATTCGTAAGCATACCACCGGGCCATCTTTCAGTAACATAAGGCATATTTACAGATTTAACTCTCTCTGAAACAATGTCTTTTGCTTGTTTTTTGGTAGCGACAAAAAGTATCTTTCGGCCTGATTTTGCAATTTGTTTCATGGCAACAGCTGCTTCATCAAGCTTTATAATGGTTTTATGAAGGTCGATGATATGAATCCCATTTTTCTCCATGAATATATATGGAGCCATATTAGGATTCCATTTCCTTTTGAGATGCCCAAAATGGACACCTGCATCTAATAATTCTTCAAAACTAGTTTTTGGCATGATTATTTAAGGTTTGTTTACATTCTGATTTATCAATCGGGAGGTAGTTCCTGGGATGAAATTCATCCATTATTCCGGGAAGTCCTCCTGATTTAGATACTAAACAATGGTCAATACATGATTAGCGCTTACTGAACTGAAATCTTTTTCTGGCCTTTGGCCTGCCAGGTTTTTTCCGTTCAACTTCACGCGGATCCCTTGTCATAAATCCTTCAGCTTTCAGGACTGATTTATCGGCGGCATCAAGCTTAACAAGAGCTCTGGAAATTCCAAGTCTTACAGCTTCTGCCTGGCCTTTAACACCACCCCCTGAAATAGTAATTTTAATATCAAATTTTTCTCTGACCTTCAGCAAGTTTAAAGGTTGCTGTACTATATAATGCAAATGTTCACCAGGAAAGTATTCTTTAAAATCTCTGTCATTTATGATGATCTGGCCTTTACCTTCACTCAAATAAACACGGGCTATAGCTGCCTTTCTTCTTCCTATAGTATTAATAATTTCCATGATTATTCATTAATATCATTTAAATCAATTTTTTTGGCTTGTTGTGCTTCATGGGGGTGTTTGTCACCAGCATAAACATATAAATTACGAAAAATTGAACTTCCCAGACGATTCTTGGGTAGCATACCTTTAATTGCATTTTCAACTACAGATGCTGGTTTTTTTGCTATCATTTGTTTTGGAGTCACTCTCTTTTGCCCTCCAGGATACCCGGAATGGCTGAATATCTGACGATCAGTCATTTTCTTACCAGTAAGCCTGATTTTTTCAGCATTAACAATGATAACATTATCACCACAGTCAACGTGAGGAGTGAAATTTGTTTTATGCTTACCTCTGAGTAAAAATGCTACCTTTGAAGCAAGTCTTCCCAGAACCTGATCCTGTGCATCAACAATAAGCCAATCCTTATGAACGGTGGATTTCTTTGCTGATACGGTTTTTTAACTTAATGT
>CAZKMG010000041.1:0-15580 GCA_964553465.1 uncultured Bacteroidaceae bacterium | reverse complement strand
CATTGTTATCTTGAAATTATTGAAAAAGGACCTTCACTTGATATAATTATCGCAAGACAAAAAGCAATCATCTGGGCTTCAACTTTCAGGATGCTGGCTCCATATTTTGAAACCTCTACAGGATCCAAACTTACTTCAGGATTAAAGATTCTTGTAAATGTACAGGTCGAATTCCATCAAATCTATGGGATCAGCCTCTCAATTAAAGATATTGATCCGGATTATACTATTGGTGATCTCACGAAAAAGAAAAGAGAAATCTTATTACAACTTAAAACTGAAGGAGTTATTGACATGAACCGGATCATCACTTTTCCCTTGGTCCCTCAAAGAATTGCGATAATATCCTCAGCCACCGCAGCCGGTTTTGGCGACTTTCAAAGTTCCCTCAGACATAATTCGTATGGTTTCAGCTTTTATTATAAACTATTCCCAGCTATAATGCAAGGAGAAAACGCTGAAAATTCTATAATTTATGCTCTTGAAAAAATCTTTGAGGAAGAAAATAAATTTGATGTGGTAGTGATAATCCGTGGAGGTGGTGCAACTTCCGATATGGAATGTTTTAATAACTACAATCTTGCCTATCATATCACTCAGTTTCCTATACCTGTAATTACAGGAATAGGACATGAAAGAGATGAAACAATAACCGATATTGTTGCACATACCTCCTTGAAAACTCCCACTGCTGTTGCAGAGTTTCTGATTGATTCCATGGCTCGTTTCCAAGACCTTATCATTGAAATGCAGAAGATGTTGATTGACAGGGTTAGAGAGAAAATCAGCTCAGAGAAGCAAAATCTTTCATTTTTACTACAAGATCTGCATTATAATATTCCTGCCATTATCCAGAAAAAAAAGCTAATCTTAAAATCAACCGCCCAGAAACTGATATATTTAATCCGTGAAAGCCAGAACCGAAAGACTGAAAAACTCAGGCATCTCTTATATATCGCAGGATTTCATTCCAGGTATAACATGAAGCAAATGTATTCAGTACTTAACATTTTTCTCACAGGACTTGAAAAAAGAGCCGCCATCCTAATCCATGAAAAAAAAGAGCAATTAACTTACTTTGAAAAAAAAGTACATTATCTTGATCCTGCTTATATACTCGAAAGGGGATTTTCGGTCACTTATTTAAAAGGGAAAAATGTTGTTGACTCAGAAACTCTGAAGGAAGGAGATACGCTTATAACAAGATTTTATAAAGGTCATAAAAAAAGTATAGTAGTTAAAGAAAGTATATAAACGTACCACTAAGCATAAGAATCAATAGTGGAGTAAATTGTGCGATAATTGTTTTTCTCAATTGGAAAGTGAATAATAATTATAATTAAATGAATAACATATGGTAAAATTAAAGATAACATATGAAGATGCAGTCCATGAAATTGAAGAAATTTTGAATGAGATTGAACATGGTGATTTAGATGTGGATAAGCTTTCTGAAAAAGTCAAACGGGTTACAATACTGATTAAGCATTGCAAGTCAAAATTACAATCCACTGAGGAAGAGATAAATGCTATCCTTGGAGATCAGATTGAAGAGAAGGAATGAAATGTTTTCAGTTTAAAAATTTACAATATTTAATCCAAATATATCCTTTATATCCTTTTAATGAATTATAGATCATGGATTCTCGAGATTGGATATTTGGTCCGGTTCCATATCTAAGGAAGATCCAATGTCGAGATATTCAATAAGGTGATTAATTTCCAGGGCAAGTCCCATTTTAACTGTGGCATTCATGAAAAATTCTTTTGAAATATGCTTAATCTGGTTCTGGTTTGCAACAAGGACCTGAATAGGATCAATTTCATAAAGTCTTAGTTTACCTTCAAATTCTTTTAAAACCTCGAGATTAGAATCGATAATTTTATTTAATTCCCGATAACTTTTTGAGATGGATAGTTCTTTATTCATTACCACTCCCAAAACATTTCCGCATTCAGCATCAATAAGTGGTGCTCCAGAATTTCCGGCTTTGATAGTCCCATCGTATTGTATCAAGCTCAGACCTTTATCATTAAAACAGTTAGAAGAGATAAAACCTGTTTTAAGGGATAAATTTTTATGTTCTGATTGATATCCAATAACAATAATAGACATTCCAATCTGGCTGGAACATGAACAACATAATGCAAGTCCATTGATGCCATTAAATTCTTCAAAATCAGCAGGAATTATGGCAAATCCGAGGTGGCCAAAATCATTTCTTGAAGGTAGCAAAGAAAGAAAATCACAATAGGCTAAGGAAACCGACTCGTTGATAGTAATCCCATCTTCTTTGTAAAATCGAATGAATACTTCGCTGGCATCTTTAACAGAGTAAATAGCATCATCGGTTATGATCTGATTAGAGACCTTAAACCCCGTAACTCCAAGGACTTCGATATTTGAAGAACTAAAAAAATTAATAGAACATACTGATTTGTAGCTATTTTGCCAAAGTTGTCTGAACATAGTCAATAAATAAGGGTAGCTTAATACAATCAAATGTCAACACAACCATAAGACTTTCTTACTCTATAATATTTTATACAAAAAAAGTGAAAATTTAGTTAATTCCTAAATTTTACTTTTTTAAGTGTTAAAAGGTTCATAGCATTTGAGCCCAATCCAGTAAGATTTCTCGGAATAAATCGCACAGAACAATCGTAAAACAGCGGAACTACGGGGGATGCATCAATAATCATCCTGTCCATACTGTTGTACAACATTTTTAATGTATCAGGATTCACAGTTTGAAGTGATTTAAGGTATATGCTGTCATAAAGCATATCTGCAAAATGAGTATAGTTTGGTCCGGCAGGACTTTTATTCTTTGAATAAAACAGCGATAAATAATTTTCCGCATCAGGGTAATCAGCAATCCATGATCCCCTGAAAAAAACCAGATTCGAATTCGCAACATTGTTCCTGAAGGAGGCACCTGTTGCAACTTCTATTTTTATCTGTATACCAATCCTTGAAAGTTCAAACTGGATATACTCACAAATATCAAGATAGTCGGCAGTTGTGGTAAGAACTATAGGTGGTAATCCAATTCCATCAGGATATCCTGCTTTTTTAAGAAAGTACCTGGAGGTATCCGTATTGAAAAAATAACCTGGCACTTTTTCTGGATCATATACTCGCAAACCTTTAGGTATGAATCCTGACAATGCAGGAACTCCAATATTATTTCTCATGTACTTCATCATTTTTATACGGTCAAATCCGTAATTGATAGCTTTTCTGAGGTTAATATTTGATGTCGGACTATTCATACATATTTCAATACTTGTGTCTATTAAAAATCCAAGATATTCAGTATTGAGGTAAGGTTGAGAGATCATTGTATAAGTCTCGCTAAAGGATGGATTTAATTGGCCAGAACTGGTGAGTAAAACATCTTTATAAACAGGATGGATGCCATTTAAGAAATCCAGGTTTCCGTTTAAAAACTCAAGAAATTCAGATTGTTTATCTTTGATGAATGTAATGGAAACTGCATCCAGATATGGTAATTTATTTCCATACTCATCTTTTTCAAAATAATCGGCATTTTTTACAAATACTAATTTTTCATCTTCTCTCCAGGTTTTAAAACAAAACGGACCCGTTCCTACCGGATTTCGTCCAAATTCTTTTCCAAGGGTGGTTACAACTTCTTCGGGCACAACACAACAATATGGCATGGTAAGAATACCTAAGAAAGGGGGAAAGCAGTGGCTGAGCCATATTCTGAATGTACTGTCATTTAATGATTTAAATCCTTCAGGATGGTCCTTATTTTTTTCCAGGCTTTCAAAAATCCATCTACCAGGAGAGACTGTTGCAGGATCCGTAATACGTCGAAAACTATACTCAAAATCCCTGGCATTAACTATTCTTCCCTTCCCTCCCGGAAAAGATTCATGGTTGTGAAAAAATACATTCCTTCTTAAAAAAAAGGTGTAAATCCTACCATTCTTAGAAATATTCCAATCTGTTGCAATACAAGGAATTATATTCAAACTATCGTCCATCTGGACTAATCCATTAAAAAGTTGATTGACAGGCCAAACGAGCTTCTGATCCCTTGCAAAAGCAGGATCAAGAGAACTGATACCTTTAGATTCGTTGTACCTGAATACTGTTGAGCCCTTTTCCGGAGGTTTCCCTGAATGGCATGAGATAATAAACGGAAGAAATGCAAATAATAAAAAATTAACTCTCATTTCTGAAAAATCAGTTTGTCAGGAACTTTGAGATTATGGACAATAAGTCTTCAATTTTAATAGGTTTAGAAATATATTCATCACACCCAGCCAAAATACTTTCTTGTTTTTCTCCTGACATTGCATAAGAAGTCTGTGCAATAATGGGAATATCTGATCTCAAATTTTTTATGATCCTGGAGGCCGAATAACCATCAAGAACAGGCAGTTGCACATCCATCAGGATTAAATCAATTTCAGGTTTAGATTTAAACATTTCGACAACTTCATTTCCATCTTTTGCCCAGAGTATCTTTACGAAGGTGGACTTTAAGATTTCCTGAAGAAGAAAATAATTTGAAGCATCATCCTCTGCAATCAGTATGGTCTTTCCTTCCCAGTTATTTTCTTTCTTTTCAAATGCTTTCACCGTTTCAACTATGTCTCCTTCCATTGTATAAAATGGAATGGAGAATACGAACTCAGACCCTTCTTCTTTTACTGAACTAACGTTTATAGTACCACCCATTAATTCAACAAGATGCTTCGAAATAGCTAAACCTAAACCCGTTCCTCCATAAAATTTAGTTTTCGATTCATGACCCTGCCTAAACCGGTCAAAGATAATTTGTAATTTTTCCTCAGCTATACCCGCCCCTGTGTCTTTTACATAAAAACTTATAAAACCATCTGATATAGACCTTACCCCAAACCTGATTTCACCTTTTTCAGTGAATTTAATCGCATTACTTAATAGATTATTCAATATCTGCCTTATCCTGATCTGATCCCCATAGAATTGGATTGAAACAGAAATATCATTATTATCCTCTATAAGCTGTAAGTTCTGCCTGTTCTGACGATAAAGATTCCTTGAAAACAATAATTTCAAATCTTTAAGCAGGGTGGATAAATCGAAATATGAGTTATAAATTTTAATCTGCCCGGCTTCAATTTTAGCAATATCAATAATGTCATCTATCAATCTCATTAACGATTCAGCTCCAAAGTTTATCTGAGATATAAACTCTTGCTTTTCTTCTTCTGTGATCCCCCCACGTGACAATAATTCCGAGAAACCAATGATGGCGTTCATCGGAGTTCGGATTTCATGTGACATATTTGAAAGGAATGCGGTTTTAAGTCTGTCTGATTCCTCGGCTTTTTCTTTTGCAATTTCAAGATTAGTCTCATAAGCTTTTCTCTCATCAATATCCTTTATGGTTATCACGAAAATTTCAGGTTTGTCATTGGCACTTTGAATCAAACCGAACGAGATTTCGGCAAAAAATTCCTTTTGATTTTCTCTTCTCATCCGGATCTCTTCCTGTTTATGGAAGCCGGATTTAAGAGTTCCTTGATAAATTTCCGGTAGTTTCTTCACAAAAGCTGAATGGACGAATTCTTCTAAATTTCTATTTTTTAAATTCTTGGATCTGCAATCCAACATGTCAATTATCCGTGAATTATAATCCAATATTACACCTTCTTTTGATGTAACTATTAGTCCATCTGGTGAGGATTCAATGATTTGTCTTTGTCTTTCCTGATCTTCCAGAATTCTCTCCTGGACTTTTTTTCGCGATATTGCCAATGCAATCTGGTCAGATACAAATTCAAGGATTTGCACATCATCTTCATCATATGATACAGATTCTTCATAACTCTGGACAACAAAAACCCCTATCAATTCATTTTCAATCCGGAGAGGAACACCCAGCCAGCTAACTGAAGGTGCCCCAATAATTTCAATTTCACCTGTAGCCGTAAGTTCTTTGATTTTCTTGGCATCTAAAAGTTGCGATTTCCCTGAACGGATTACATAAGATGTAATTGTTTTTCCGGCAGGGAAAACTTTGAATTTATCTTTTTCATCACGATGAAATGGCAAAGTTATACTATGCGTCTTTTTATCGTACAATGCAACATAACAATTCTTCGTATCAATTACTTTACCCAGTAGCACCTGCATTTGTTCAAAAAATTCATCCAGGGTTCGAGTTTTATTTACTGACTCAGAAATTTCTATCAAAACATTTCGAATATCCTCCTGCCTTTTTCTTTGTGAGATATCTATATTTGTACCCACCATTCTTATTGGAAAACCCTCTTTATTTTTGGCGAATACTTTTCCTCTTGTTAAAATCCAAGCGAATGATCCATCCTTTCTTCTCATCCTTACTTCAATATCGAGACCATCATTCTCAATCATAGCCTGTGGATCGTATGCCTTAATCACTCTGTTTCTGTCCTCAGGGTGCATTAACGCATACAATGTCTCAAGCTTATGTTCAAATTCATCCGGTTCATATCCTAGCATTGTAAAATAGCGGGGTGAAAAATAAATTTGTTCATTACTTAAATCCCAGTCCCACATTCCATCACTACTTACTTCTAATGCCATTTGAAGTCGCTCCTCATTATTCCTCAGGACTTGCTGAGATTCTTTTTTTTCTGTGATATCTCTTGCTACAGCGAGCACCGTTGAAATTTTTCCCTTGCTGTTATACTCAGGAAATAGCCTCCACTCAATAAACGTTCTTTTTCCGGATAGATCGATTGAAAACTCTATTTCAGAAGATTTACCTGTCATAAAAACTGAATTAATATGTTTTTCCCAGACATCACACATTTCAGGTTCGAAAATACCCATTTCTTTATGTGTCTTATTTAAAAATTCCTTTGGGTCAACAGGAACAATCTTACGTACGGAATCATTTACATACAAATGTTTAAAAAACCTGTCAAAACGCATAATCACATCCGGCGAGTTCTGGGCCAGTGCCCTGTAATGTTCCTCGCTTTCACGAAGTGAAAGTTCAGCCTTTTTCTGATTCTCGATATCTTTAATAATTCCCATAAGATAGCTAGTACCTCCAATCATGACTTTTTTTAGCAAAAGGCGTGTCCAGAATGTGTGTCCAGATTTATTTCTGGCGTGCCATTCATACACCTGATCATTACCGCGGATCGCTCTCAGCGCATAAAGAAATCCTCTCAGGTTTGAATATCCTTCTTCCTTAACACTTAATTCCTCAATTTTTAATTCTTTTAATTCACTTTTAGAAAAGCCGTACATTTCCACTACCCTGTCATTTACATCAATAAGTTTGAAATCTATTGGTTCATAAAGAAAAATACCGTCATTAACCGAATTAAAAACAGTTTCATACCGCACTTCTAATTCCTTGAGAAACGACTCAATTTCGTGACTTTGAGTAATATCCTGTAAACAAAGTGCAATCTGATTTATTACTCCGGAATACCCATGAATAGGAATTATACTGGCAGAGAACCATAATACTTTATCTGACGGGTGGGAATATTGACATTTGAAATTGTGAACAGTACCTGAAGGTTGTTTTATAATTGAATTAAAAATTCTTCGCACATCAATCCTGGTTCCTCTAAGATTCTTGAGGTTAATAGCCTTTGTAATACTTTTACCCAAAAACGATTTAAAACTAATACCAGTGATTTCCTCGAGCTTGCAATTATAATTGATAACTCTGAAATTCCTGTCAATAAGAATAATAGCAATTTGCAATTGTTCAAGAAGTAGGGCTGAGAAATTCTGACTTCCTGAATGATCCTCCTCAATGATTGGTTCCTTTAGCATCCAATTTTGCAAATCAAGCGATTTCATAATTTCAGAACTTAAATAAATCAAATTTCCCTTTAACTAAATAGCTCTGATCATATTAGGAAAGAACAAAAAAGAACCCTCTAATACTCTCCGAGTCAAACGAACACTTCTTTATCAACAATTTCTTAAGCATTGAATTTCATAATAGAGGAAAAAAGTTTGTCGTTTAAATTTCTAAAATTAGCAAAATAAATTATTATTAAAATGGATCATTAAGGACAGTAAAGGATATTATAAAATATTTATAATTATTCCTATCAACGAAGCAGTGAATTAAGAAGAATCTTTTCATAATAATTAAAGTAACCCGAAATGATTATATGCAAGGAAAAATCTTAAAAACTTATATTTAGTCCAGCAAGAAAGTTGATACCTGCTTGGGGAAAGTATCCGTCATATCTATATTCATGTCCATTAGAAATGTACCTATAAACCCATGCATTTGATTCATATTTTTCATTGAAAATATTAGCTATCAATATATTAAACTTTAATTGTTCAATTTTTTTCAGATGCAAAGTATAATCCATCCTGAGGTCATTTACGAACCATGGGTCAAGTTGCCGGTCTATTGAACTGGTATTATCTATATACTGTCTCCCAACATATTTTGAGTTGAAAATAATTTTAAAATCTTTATAGGGAATAAGTTTGAGACTACTTCCGGCAATTATTGCAGGGGAGAAGGCAATATCGGAAGTTCCCAGCTTAAATTGATATTGAAGTTGCTCATTTGCCGGATTATTCCAGTAATCCCAGTTATCAACGTAAGCTGTAAACTTTTTAATTTTATTTCGGCTTAAAGTTAGATTGATATCCCAACTCAATAATTCAGATATTTTTAACCTGGCTGTTAATTCAACACCCACTCTGTAACTATCCCTTACATTTGTCATTACAGGAGAACCAACATCATTTATTTCTCCTGTAAGTACTAATTGATTTGTATAATCCATATAATATAGATTCATTCCAGTTAGGAACGTTTCTGTATGATAATCATATCCTAGCTCATAATCATAAAGTGTTTCAGGTTTTGGAACTGGTTGTGCAGGATCAGCATCAACAAAATTGTCTCTATTGGGCTCTCTGTTGGCTACTGCGAAAGAGAAAAAAGCTCTCTGATTGTTGTTTATTCTGAAATTTATACCTGCTTTCGGATTAAAGAATAAAAATGTGTGATCCTGCGTAATATTTCTCTGGTCATCATCTAATCCCTTAATACTATATTGCATTCCCCTTATCTGCAGATCTGAATAAATATGTATTAACTCAGAGATTGAATAGTTTAATTTTGCAAAAGAGTTATATTCCTTTTTCAGTCCGCTATTCTCATACCACCGGTGATTTATTTCTGAATTTCCGGCATTCCTTGCCCATATAACTGTTCCATAATGATTCCCATCATACTTGTTCCAAGCACCACCAATAACTGCTCCAATCTTGTTTTTTTTAATTTTTACTGAAAAAATACCTCCATAAAAATAATTATCCAGCCATTTTCTTCGAATCAGGTCACTTTGGTTTATTGTATCCATATCAGTTAAAATATCAGCAATATTGTAATCGATCAAATCCTGATCCTCTTTATACTGCTCATAATAACCAATCCCCCGGGTAAGGTGAATCGCGCCTGTAACATTAACTGTTTGACTTAGGTCACGTGAATAATGCAACTGGTAGTTGGTCTGGTTGTAATTATCGGTTTCATTATCATAGTATTTAATGTTTCCGGATTCATCTTTATACATGCCAATTCCGTTATACGTTCTTAATGAATCAAGCAGGTAGCTTGGTACACCATCCCAGGCCTGGTATGTTTTTTCCTGACCCGAAAAGATTATCAATCTAAGAAGACTCTTTTCCGATACGGATGTGCCAGATATAAACAAGGAATTCAAATTGCTGCTTGCGCGGTCTATAAATCCATCAGAGTGAAGCCATGAAAGTCGTCCATCAAAGCTAAACCGGTTGTTTATTAATCCAGTTCCAAAACCAGCCGAGTTTTTCATTGTATTAAAGGATCCAAATCCGTTATTGACTTGTGCATACGGTTTCTTATTTAATGAAAGCGTCTGTAAATTAATACTTGCTCCAAAAGCAGCAGCCCCATTGGTGGAAGTTCCCACACCTCTTTGAATCTGAATATTTTCGGTTGAACCAGCAAAATCCGGTATATCGACAAACCATACTCCATGGGATTCTGCGTCATTTAAAGGAATTCCGTTAACAGTTATATTAATCCTGTTTGCATCAGTTCCTCTGATCCTGAACCCCGTATAACCCACACCAGCACCAGCATCTGAGGTCACCACAATGGAAGGAGAGATCGATAAAAGAAATGGCATGTCCTGCCCAAGATTTAGTTCATTGATTTCATCCTTGGTTATCATGCTGAACGCAACCGGATCATTCTTTCCTGCCCTTATGCCATTGATTATCGCTTCTTCCCCCAGTATAAGAGATTGTTCTAATATAAAATCTTCCCTTAAATTTCCCTGCAATTCAATAATTCTCTTTTTCGATTCATATCCAATATAGGTAACATGTATAATCTTTTTCCCTGGAGAAATGTTTTCAAGAGTGTAGTGACCCTGTTTATCTGAAATTGCACCGATAAATGTGTTTTCAATGAATATATTCGCTCCTTCGAGCACCTGACCTGACTCATCAGAAATTATTCCGGAAACGATAAATTGGGCGAAACCCTGCAGTGATATAAAAATCGCTGTAAGCAGCACTATTGCATGCTTCATGACTTATACGTATGTAAAAAAGTAAAACATGATAATTCTCCATTTATCCCTGCGCCAGCATTACCCGGATCAGGTTCTAAGGGTATGATCTCAGCCCGATATATTAAGGCACCCCCTTAGAGAGTAAGTAGTAGAATGCAAATGTATAAAAAACCTAAAAAAATATTGTTAAATAAGTCGATTTTCTCAGTACAGATGAAAAATTTAAATTTAATCCAAGATTAAAACAGCGATTATTAAGAGGAAATGATTACTCATTAAATGTTTTTAATTACTTAACCTTCTCATTAATTAATAGGTTCAATTTTTCAATTTGAGCTTTTTATGAACAATTACTCATTAGTTATTTAAAATTTATTATTTTAGTAATTTACCGGCTGAAAAAAGTTAAATTGAGGTTCACCATAAATTGCCAAAAAAAATCGGAATAATAAATAATACTAAATCCGTTGAGGATTATCTACGATACATAAAATAAATACCTAAAAAATCTCAAAGAATTTTGTATGATTTAAGTACCGAAGTTGAAGAATTATCAAGTAATACGTTTCGAATAATATAATAATACATTTACTATAAAACTGGCAATTACGTGTATATTAATTTATTTCCCTTATATATGTAAATTCATTAAACATATGTCAACAATTCATCTTTTTTTTCAAAAGAATCCAAGATCTACTTTTCCTGGATTCAGAGATTTGTATCCTGGTGTGCAATTTATGATCAGAGTAACTGTTTGCCTACTGATCATTTTTCATATGCATTGGATTTCCGCATTAACTCAACCTGAAAAACCTTACAAAATGCCCATGCAGGCAGTTTGTGAGAATTCTTTGGAGGCTAGCTGGCTGGAGAAGGAGGTACTTGAATCCCGTACCCTGGATAATATGGAAAACATTGAGCTCTGGTCAAAAAGCGGAGTGGGTAATATGAGTTTATCGAATGAGAGAGCTAAAGATGGAAATACGTCCCTCAGGATTACATTCCCTGCTTCAAGGCCAGCAAGTGCTGGTGCATATCCCAGTACTGGATTACGAAGAAATATAGACAGTGAAGATTGGACCGGATTTAACCGTATATCTGTTTGGATCTATCCTGAATTGAAAAATGCCAGATTTGTTACACTGGCTCTGATGATTTCAAATATTGGAGAGACCAAAGTACCTGATATTTTTGGGAGGACAGGAAGGCATGATATAATTCTGGAACCGGATAAATGGAATCATATTGTATGGGAAATCCCTTTTCTTTCGAGGGATAAAGTAACAAGCATTTCATTCGTGCACATCATCGAAGGTAAAGAGAGGAATGGGATAGCCGATACAGGATATTTTGATTTTGATATGCTTGAACTTCAAAAGGTTAATGCCGACCATTATGAAGGATGGAATGTTGCACCTGGCGAAATCGCATTTAGTAATTCCGGTTATCAGACAGGTGGACGAAAAACTGCAATAATGGATGAAAACTCAGAGGATGAATTCTCCCTGATCCAGTTGGAAACGGGGAAAACTGTTCTAACAAAACCAATACAAAAAACTGAGTCCTATATCAATCGATTCAATGTCATGGATTTTTCGGAAATCAATGAAAAGGGAACATATGTTCTAAAAGCAGGAGGATTATATTCTCGTCCTTTCAGGATTGGAGACGACGTCTGGAAAGAATCCATCTGGAAGTCTATAAACTATTGGTATTGCCAGCGTTGTGGCCAGGTTGTCGAAGGAGTGCATGATATCTGCCACAGAGATGTGACTTCAAAACACGATTCCCTGCAAATTGTCGTGAACGGAGGCTGGCATGATGCAGGCGATCTTACACAAATGATATATAATACTGCTCCTGCTGTGTACGCTATGTTCAGTTTGGCTGATCAGGTGGAGAACACTGACAAAGTACTCTATGACCGGCTTATTGACGAAGGATTATGGGGCCTTGATTGGATGCTAAATACACGTTTTGGTGATGGATATCGCCATAATTTCGGAGGAATTAGCCGGTGGTCAGATGGCATCATAGGAAGTAAGGATGATCTATCCTTCAGGGCACAGAAAACACCCTATGAAAATTTTCTTTCTGCTTCTGCAATTGCGCGTGCTGCGCTAACCCTAAGAAAAAATGATCGTGTAAAAGCTGACCAGTGTATTAAAGCTGCAAAAGAAGATTGGGAGGCAGCTATTGGAGGAATGACCAAACCCGAGGTTGAAATTTGTGGTGAAGCCGTTATTGTTTCCTTGAATCTGTTTGAATTAACCGGGGATGAGCAATATGCTAAGAAAGCCATCGAATGGGGTGATGTGCTTATTAAAAGCCAGCAGCAATCTTATCCGGATTGGAAAATCCCCTTCGTTGGATTCTTTTACAGGGACCCTGAAAAGATCCAAATCCTTCGTTATAATCCGATTGCCCAGGATCAGGCTCCAATAATGGCATTGGAAAAACTGTGCAAGGCATTTCCGGGACATGAACAATGGATCAACTGGTATACTGCCCTGACTCTTCACGCTGAATATCTGAAGGCTGCATCCAAGTTTTCCATGCCATACGGGATGATACCTCAATCGATATATCATGTTGACGAACAGCATACACGAAGCCTCTATGGTTTGCAGCAATCAAGTCTCGCAGGCGGAAATAATTTTGGAACGTTTAAACAACAGGTTATGAATGGAATGGAACTTGGTAATGGGTATTACCTCCGTTTCTTTCCTGTCTGGTTTGGCCACAGGGGAAATTTCGGCATCCAGCTTGCCCAGGCAAAAGCTCTTGCCGTTGCTTCTCAACTCCGTAATGACCTTGACGGAATTAACCTCAGCCGGATGCAATTAGAATGGATAGTTGGTAAAAATCCCTTCTGCCAGAGTACAATGTATGGTGAGGGATATGACTTTGCTCCCTTATATACTCCGAGCTCCGGACATATTGTTGGAGGACTTCCTGTAGGTATTCAGACTTCTGAAAATAAAGACCTGCCGTTCTGGCCCTCCTCGGCATGCTATAATTATAAAGAGATCTGGTCAAATCCCTCAGTGAGATGGCTCTGGCTAATGGAAGATGTTGCTTTTCCTTCCCGGATTGAGATTACTGGAAACAATTTAAAAGACATTAGTGCACATTTTATTGAGAAAGCTACAGGTAAATCGAGAGATATAATTGTTTATGCCCGAGAAAAACCTGCTTCTGTTGAAATACCAGAGGGTAATTATACTGTTCAATTGGACGGGAAAGAACAAGACCTCGTATTGCTCCCTGGTAAAGCATATACTCTCCAACCAGGTAAATCCTTATCTTATTCTATTTCATATGAAATGACTCCGAAGGGAACCATTCGTATCAATCTAAAAGCCGAAGGAAGTGGTAAAGTTCAATTCGAACTCAGGGGATGGAACCTGAAAATCGGAAAAAAAATACAGAACACAGGGATGCTTGATGAAAAAGTTGCAAATTTAGCCTGGGATGTCTCTGTAATAGATCCATTGAAACCATGGGTTGCAGTAGTTGTTCCTGATGGAAAAATTTCGGAAATGAAAGAATTATGTAATATTAAAATGGGAAAATAAAGATCATTATTGGGTTTCCATTACCCGAATTCTATTGTATTAGTATTGTATATTTAAGGCTTGTAAGTCCAAGGTTCCTGGCTGCAAATATTTTACCCCTCGGAAAACAATTTCAGGAACCACCCTGATCCGGGATCGATAATCAGGTATCCGCGATTTGTAATATGTTATTTGTAATTCTTAATTTTTGCTTTGCGCACTTTCAATATCTTTTAATCGAAAACATTCTCACATTTACCAATTTTAAATTTATTAGTAAAGTTATCCTGGAAATCCAAAATATGTAAAAAAAAACAATTTCGAAATATTTATTCAACCATAAGCACTTCTTTGATGGCCTTATGGAGAGTTTCTTTGGGTAAAGCCCCCATTGCCATCTGAGGTTGACCATCTTTGGGCACAAATAATAGGGATGGAATGCTTTGAATCCCAAAAACTCCTGCAAGTTCACGCTGTTCTTCAGTGTCGATTTTATAGATGTTTATCTTATCCTTATACTCTTCTGAAAGTTCTTCAAGAATTGGGGCTACCATTTTGCATGGCCCACACCAGTCAGCATAAAAATCAATTAAACAAGGTTTATCACCCTCGAATTTCCATTCTTTATTTGCATCGAAATTGAATACTTTTGTTTTGAAAGTATCAAGGTTTAAATGTTCAATCATTTGGCTGTTGTTTAAATTAAATAATTTAGATATATAAATATATAAAATTATGTTTCAAATTTTATACCATTGTCATTAAGATAGGGTTTTTAGCAGATACCACCAAATAATTGTAATTTTGTCACATAAATTGAACTAATTGTCATATCTATATATGAAGAAATGTCTTAATATACCTATTTTCGAGACAATATCTAATGTTGCAACAAAGGAAAATATAAGGGTTTATGTAATAGGTGGTTTTGTAAGAGACTGTTTTCTAGGTCATCCTTCAAAAGATATTGATGTAGTAGTAATAGGAGATGGAATAGACTTCGCAAGAAAAGTTAGTTTTGCCTTAGGCAAAAAAAAACTGAGTATCTTCAGGAACTTTGGCACAGCTATGTTAAAAGCAGGTGATTTTGAGGTTGAATTTGTTGGTTCAAGGAAAGAATCATATAGGAGGGATTCGCGTAAACCTGAGGTTGAAGCAGGAACACTTGAAGATGATCAAAACCGCAGGGATTTTACCATCAATGCTATGGCATTGGGTCTGAATGATGATAATTACGGAGAACTTATTGATCCTTTCTCTGGTCTTCAGGACATTCATGATAAAATTATAAGGACACCCATGGACCCTGAAGTAACATTTTCTGATGATCCCCTTCGCATGCTTCGGGCAATCAGGTTTGCATCAAAACTTGGTTACACAATTGAGAATTCATGTTTTCAAGCCATAAAAAGAAACAGGAACAGGATTGGTATAATATCTTCAGAACG
>CAZKMG010000040.1:13436-15756 GCA_964553465.1 uncultured Bacteroidaceae bacterium | reverse complement strand
AACCAAATTACGGAACACAGATGGAGGGAAACCTGCTTCAGTAAAAATATCTTCAATATGCCGTGCACAAATCTGAACATTTGAAGCATGCTTAAGTAAAACTGTATTCCCGGCCATCAGGGTAGGAACAGCAAAACGAAAGACCTGCCAGAAAGGAAAATTCCAGGGCATTATTCCTAAAATTGTTCCAATTGGCTCATAACATATATAACTCATATCTGCATCAGTTTCAACAGACTCATTCCTGAGAAATAGTTCGGCATTTTTGGCATAATAATCACAAACCCATGCGCATTTTTCAACCTCTGCTTTCGATTCAATGACAGGCTTTCCCATTTCAACAGTGATTGAATCGGCATATTCTTTAGTGTTTTTAATCAGTAATCCGGATACTTTATTCATTAAAGATTTCCGGTATCCAAAATTTGTTTTCTTCCAACTATAGTATGCCTCATTTGATAGGAGTAATACTTCCTCCAGCTTTCTTTCCGAAAACTCTTCAAATTCTTCAATGATCTTATTAGAGTAAGGATTAATGCTTTTTAATGACATGTCATCTGTATTAAGTTGTTAAAAATAGACTATACTATAAAATAACTAAATTTCATTTTTACATTTCAAAAAAGTATCATGTAACATATGACATCAACAGAAATATAATTCTGTACAAACCTGTTTCTTATCCGGACACAAATGATAAAAGAATAATAGTCACGAAATCATTGAAATTCCGGAAAGTCAGCCATCTATTTTATATTTTATCCTGTTATTTTAAATTCTATTTTATCTGTTGTATAATCTCTCCTGTTTTTTTATCCTTTAAGATTATTTTAACTGTTCCATCTTGCATTTTTTCCTCTTTTATCAGATAATATTGTGCATCAAAATTTTTAAAAACCGGTCCTGTATCAATTTCTTCACTGCCGCGCCAGATTTCCAGTTCAACAGCTTCCCATTTTTTGGTTTTTGCTGATTTATAGCAGGCATCAATAATAGCATTTACAATATAGCCATCATAGAATGTTTCCATAGGACTATGGGCTGAATCCATTGAATTAAACATGTCGGTAAACATATGGTCATACCCAAGTGCATTCACTTCATCTGCAACCGGGAAAAGCCATCCTGTTGCGGTTTCAGCTTTCTCAGCTAGATAATTGCTTTCCCCTACAGCAGTGAATACCTCTATTCCTGTACGCAAGAAGTGATTAAGCAAAATAGTGCCTTCTACACCCATAACCTCATCCCGTAGATCCATTCCGCCCCTGAAACACCAACTTACTTCAAACTGTGCAATCGCTCCATTGGCATATTTTACAAGGCCGATTGCATGATCCTCTGCTTCAATTGGTTTAACCTGAGTATCAGCCCAACACATCACTTCAAGGGGCTTAATCTCTTTTCCTATGTAATTCCTTGCTATCTCAATGCAATGACATCCAAGGTCAATAACTGCTCCACCACCCGATAATTCTGGATTCCAAAACCAATCGCTATGAGGGCCTGGATGGGTTTCTCTCGATCGTACCCAAAGAATTTTCCCCAATGCTCCATTTTTTACAGATGAAACAGCCTTTAAAGTTTTTGGGGTATAGCAGAGATCTTCCAGGTACCCATGAAAAACCCCATGTTTCTCAACAATATCGAGCATTTCTTTTGCCTCAGTGGCATTACGGCCAAGTGGTTTTGTCACCAGAATGGACTTACCTGCCTCAGCCGCCATCTTTACAGCAGACAAATGCTGGTAATTAGGAAGAGCGACCACAACAGTATCAATATTGGGATCAGTTATAGCCTTTCTTATATCGGTTGTCCAAACTGGAATATCCCAGCGACCGGAAACCTTTTTTGCAGTTGATTCACTTCTGGAGTAAACAACCATTACACGATCAGCGCGACGCTGGCTATGAAGTGCCGAGGTATAGAAATCCCCGATAAATCCACCACCAAGCATTGCTATTTTTTTGCTTTCCATCATTTATTAGCTATTTAATTGTTAAATAAGTATCAGAAGACGTTATGAATTATGATCATTCATTTTAATATTTTAAAGTGCTTCGACAAATCCTGAGGATGATAATAAAAGAATATCATCCCATTATGGCAACACAGAAAAATTTAACCATCATAATAAAGTAATAATATCTGGAAAGGATATCCCAACAAGAAGCACTCCATGTCCGGGTATCCCAATATTCCTGGAAGTCCATTCCCATGATTTTTTCATTGAGAAAATTTTAATGCTTATTCAATTAACATTAAATAATAATCTCCGTCTTCTGAAATGCCTCTTTGATATATTTATAATTGTATTTCTCAT
>CAZKMG010000040.1:0-13426 GCA_964553465.1 uncultured Bacteroidaceae bacterium | reverse complement strand
GATGCAGCGATCATATTTATTGTTCGAAAATAGCCTGGGAATCATGGCCGAAGATAATAACTGAAAAGAATAATATAAGCCAGGTATGAATGTATATACGTGATGAATTCAGAATAATACCCTCTTCCAGCATATATTCAGTTTTCAGATCAATAACTTATATATCCCAGACCCAAAATATACTTTGCCCGAAAATACCAATTTAAGAAAATAATACTAATTGGGGGTCCTCAATGTCTCTAAATTCATCTTATTATGTGAAGGGAAAGTAAAAAAGTATAAACTTAATGTTTCGTCTTACGGGTACTTTGAATATTAATATTCTGCTCCAAATGTCCTGATAATTATGTTAAAAATAATTTTCTTAGTGTTAACTTGTAATCGAAATGAACAATTGGGTTAATAATCAACAAATCGCTAGAACATATGATCAATTCATCCGGGAAATTCAACAGGATTTCCGACGATAAATCGATCAGAAAGGATAGTCGCCGCTCCTTTCTGAAGAAAACCGCTGCTGCAACCATCTCCCTCGCGAGTGCTGAATTCCTATCATTAGCAGGGAATAATTCCCTTAGCTATAATTCTCAAAATGGAAAAAAACCATGGTACCTGACTGTTACACGCTGGGGTCAGACCAATATAACAGAAAAAGATCCTTCCCGATACGATATTTCATGGTGGAGAAAATATTGGAATCGGACGCAAACACAAGGTATCGTTGTTAATGCAGGAGGAATCGTGGCTTATTATCCAAGCAAAATACCCCTCCATCGCCAGGCACAATTTCTAGAAGGCCGGGATTTGTTTGGCGATTTATGTAGGGCCGCGCATGAAGATGGATTAGTTGTTTTTGCCCGGATGGATTCAAACCGTGCTCATGAAGAATTTTATAAGGCTCACCCTGATTGGTTTGCTGTAGATTCGTCCGGAACCCCTTATAAAGCAGGAGAACTTTATATCACATGTGTTAATAGCCCTTATTACGAAAAACATATACCGGAGATATTGGAAGAAATCGCCGGTCTGTATCATCCGGAAGGATTCACGGATAACAGTTGGAGCGGGCTCGGCCGTGAATCTATTTGTTATTGTGGGAATTGCCGTAAGAAATTTCACGATAAGACAGGTTTTGACATCCCTGAAAAAAAGAACTGGGATGACAAAGCATACAGGGATTGGATCCGCTGGAATTATGAACGCCGCCTGGAAATCTGGGATTTGAATAATCGCACAACCAAAGCGGCGGGTAGATCTGATTGCATCTGGGCTGGCATGAACAGTAGCAGTATTAGTGGACAATGCAGAAGCTTTCGCGATTACAAGGAGATTTGTAGAAGGGCAGACATCATAATGCTTGATAGTCAGGTACGTAATGACGCTGATGGATTTCAGCAAAATGGAGGAACAGGCAAACTGGTACATGGTTTGCTTGGATGGGATAAGCTAATACCTGAAAGCATGGCGATGTACCAGGCCGGCAGACCGACATTTCGCCTGGTAAGCAAACCTGAACCAGAAGCTCACATGTGGATGGTGGAAGGTTTTGCAGGCGGAATTCAGCCCTGGTGGCATCATGTAAGTGCTTATCACGAGGACCGGCGCATGTACAAGACGGCTGAACCACTTTATCGCTGGTATAAAGCGAATGAAGAATTTTTGATCAACAGGCAGCCAGTTGCAACTGTCGGCGTTGTATGGTCACAGCAGAATATGGATTTTTACGGGCGTGACGAACCGCAAAGGGTTGAGCTCCCTTGGAGAGGTATGACACAGGCTCTGATCCGCGCCCGGATACCTTATCTGCCGGTTCATGCTGATCATATCGATCGCGATTCAGGAAAGTTCTCCCTGCTGATCCTTCCTGATCTGGGTGCCATGACAAATGATCAAGTAGCTGGAGTACGACGGTTTGTCGCAGGTGGCGGTGGTTTAATCGCAACGGGTTTCAGCAGCCTTTTCAATGAATGGGGAGATCCACGGCCCGACTATGCATTATCTGATTTATTCGGTGCTCACATCATTGAACCTGGACTCACATTTTCTGAAACAGTATCTAAAATAAAAGTCGGAGAGACTTTACACACTTACCTTCGTCTTTCACCAGAATTACGTAGACGGGTAGATGGCCCGCAAACCGGCAGCGAGCCCCTGATTTTGTCGGAACGTCATCCAGTACTCCAGGGATTCGACGAAACTGATATCATGGGCTTCGGTGGATTGCTCGAACCATCTCGTGTTGATCCCGGTGCAGAAGTTCTGATGACTTTTATTCCCGAGTTTCCAATTTATCCGCCTGAAACGGCCTGGATGCGCAAACCTGTGACCGATATTCCTGGTTTGATCCTGAACAGAACTCCTGGCGGTAGTCGTATTGCCTTTATGCCCGCTGACCTCGACAGACAATTCGGAAAGTATAACCTTCCTGACCATGGAAATCTGTTGGCAAATCTCATCCGCTGGATATCAAAAGAAAATATCCCACTTAAGGTTGAGGGCCCCGGCCTTGTTGATTTCCATCTTTATCGTCAGGCTGATAAAAGGATTTTACATATGATTAATTTAACCAGTGCCGGAACATGGCGCCAACCGGTTGACGAACTTATCAGTGTCGGACCGTTCCAGGTCCGGATTAAACTTCCTGATGGGATCTCTGCCAGAAACATACGCCTGCTTGTATCTAATAAAGAAATCCCGGCAATAATGGATAAAGGATGGACAAAGTTGGAAATCAACTCAATCCTTGATCATGAAGTGGCTGTAATTAGCTGATGCAAGTCCGGAATATTGGAAAATCTATTATAAGTGATGCCTTTATCAATCAAATACTAAAATGAGCTTTGGCCTCTTCCGCAACAGTAGGAGAAATTATTTTGTCAATCATTCCAGGTACCTGGACAAATATCGATCTTAGATAAATTGTTCAGAATAATTTGTAATAAGTGATGAAGGATTCTTCTCCTTATAAAGATAACCAGGAATGGATCTCAAGATTAATGAACATAGTTTAGGATTATATGTTCCATCCATTTAAAATATCTCCTATTTTTATGACCTGATAATCCTGACCAAATGAAATTAACCAGCATTACGATTTCCATCTTTTTTAATAAATACTGAACTTTGTATTTTGAAGATTAGAACTGGACATATAACACTACTAATTTTCCTTGCACTTATCCCCTGCGGGTTAAAGGCCCAGTTGGCTGATACTTTCCTGGTTAATAAAAACATCAAACTGGAAGAAGTAAGTATTATCGGACAAGGTACCCCGGGAGTATACAGTCAGCTTGCAAGAAATATTACCCTGATCTCCAGGGATGAAATTAAGGTATCCCCTGCACAGTCTATCCAGGATTTACTGGAATATGTTTCAAGTGTTGATATCCGTCAACGTAACATTCATGGCGTCCAGGCCGATATCCAAATACGTGGAGGTACTTTTGACCAGGTCATGATATTGTTAAACGGTATCAATATCTCAGATCCTCAAACCGGACATTTCAACCTTGATCTTCCGGTTGAACTTTCATCTATCGACCGGATTGAAATTCTGCATGGAAGCGGAGCAAGGATTTATGGCGCCAATGCATACAAGGGAGTAATCAATATTATTACCAAAAAGAATAATAACCAGTTTTCTTCCGGCCTGTCCTATGGGCAACATAATCTGATTCATGCCAATATTTCCGGAAATCTTACGAAAGGAAAACTCTTTAATGGACTGAGCCTGTCTCGAAATTCCTCAGATGGATTTACGGAAAATACTGATTACAAAATTAATCATTTATATTACCAGGGAGGATTGATATTTAAACCTATTGATATTTCCTGGCAGGCTGGCATAAATGGAAAAGCTTTTGGCGCAAATGACTTTTATTCCCCTTCTTTCCCTGAACAATATGAAGAAACATCGACAAGATTCGGCAGCCTCGCCATGTCATCTAAAGGTAAAATTCATTTCTCCGGCTCAGCTTATTGGCGCAGTCATAAGGATCATTTCCTTCTGAAAAGGGATGAGCCCTCATTTTATGAAAATTATCACTTGACTGATATTTTAGGAATGAAACTAAGTGCGATTTTTATCTCGTCGATTGGTAAAACATTTGTTGGAATGGAAAATCGCAATGAAAATATATATAGCACAGTTTTAGGACTTGATTCACCCCATCCCCGTTTAGTCAAAGGAACAGATAATGTTTATTACACAAAGACTTATTCCAGGAATACAATAAATGGTTTTTTCGAGCAAAACTATATTTTGAATAATTTTTCAATAACGGGTGGATTCCTTTTAGATTTTAACAATGAATTAAATCAAAACATTGGAATCTTTCCTGGATTGGACATTAGCCAGAGATTCCTGGAAGAAAAACTGAAAGTATTCGCCTCAATAAATCGTTCCTTACGCCTGCCTACCTTTACTGATATGTTTTACAAAGATCCTTCCAATGAAGGGAATACTAAACTTAAACCTGAGGAATTACTTTCGCTTGAATCCGGAATAGAATTTAATCTGGATAAGTATGAAACGCACCTGACCCTGTTCAGAGATAAAGGGAATCAGGTTATTGATTGGATCTGGCTTACCGACTTATCGATATATAAGGCGATGAATATTGCTGAAGTAACAACGAGGGGTATTGAAATTTCCTGTAAATACCTGGCTTCCACAAATAAATCCGGATCATTACTTAAAATAAATAAGCTTGGATTTGCCTATACTTACATTGATCTTGAAAAAGCCACTGGAAATTATGAATCAAAATATTCCCTAGATTATCTGAAACATAAGCTAAGGGCTTTTACTTTAGTGGATATTACGAAAAAAATCCATACTGATTTTCAGGTCAGTTTTGTTTCAAGAAACGGATCCTATCTTGATTATGATGCTGATACCAATACACGCTTTTCAACTAAATTCCGACCCTACTGGTTAGCTGATGCGAAAGTATATTATTCTACAAGCAACCTGCAGGTATTTACCATCATTTCAAATCTGTTTGATGCCAGATATTCTGATGTGGGTAATCTTATTCAGCCCGGACGCTGGATAACAGTAGGATTTCAAATTAATTTTGATCTCTCGATATAATGATAATATTTTCCCTGCCTGCCTTTATCTGCCAACAACCTGTTTATTTCTTTCAAGAAATAGATATGAAGGTTTTTGATGTTAAATTTAACAGGTGCTCAACCTAAGAACAATATATAAATTAACGCGTTCTACGATTGAAATAATGTAATTAACAGGCTTTGTGTGCTTTGTGTTTTTTCTTTCTGAACTTAGCGGTAATAATATTTAACCACAAAGGCCACGAAGGATCCCACAGAGTTCACAAAGACCCAATTAAAAATTGCATAAACTTTGCGCCCTAGTGTCAGCCTAAAGACGATTACGTTTATCCTATTTCAGTATTTGATAGATTATTAATATTATTTTATATTAGCCCTCACTAATTTAGATATAATTCATTTTAACCCGGATAAATATTTTTCTATTTTATAAGTACTTTTACATCTTTATCCCTAAATGGAACCAACATGGATAATCCGGCAAAATCTCATCGAAGACTTCCTGATTGGATGAAGGCTGAAATGCCTCATGGCATTGACTATTCCAAGGTTAGAAATCAAATAATACATCAGAAGCTTAATACTGTTTGTGTTAGTGCAAACTGTCCGAATAAAGGTGAATGCTGGAGTCGTGGTACAGCCACATTTATGATCCAGGGAAATAAATGTACAAGGCATTGCAGATTTTGTCAGGTTGAGTCTATGATTCCTGATACGCTGGACTGGGAAGAACCTGAAAGACTTGCTCAAACTATACATGACTTAAAACTTAAACATGCAGTTATTACATCCGTTGCCAGGGATGATTTGCGAGATGGTGGTTCCTCTCACTGGGCTGCAACTATAAAAGCTATTAAAAACCTTAATCCTGGGATAACAATGGAAGTTCTAATCCCTGATTTCCGCAGAGGGACCGATGCACTGGATTTGGTCATTCAGGCAAGGCCTGAGGTTATTTCCCATAATCTGGAAACTATTCGTCGACTTTCAGATAGAGTCAGAAGTGTTGCTCAATATGATAAAAGCCTTGAATTGCTCAGGTATATTTCAAAATCAGGAATAATTGCCAAAACGGGGATAATGGTTGGGATTGGTGAAACCGAGGAGGAAGTCATGAAAACAATGGACGATGCCTTAAATTGCGGTGTAAAAGTATTTACAATTGGCCAATACCTTCAACCAGGGCCTGCTTACCTTGAAGTAGTTAAATATATTTATCCTGCTGTGTTTGAAAAATACCGGAATTATGGCCTTTCAAAAGGTTTTAAATTCGTTGAGAGTGGCCCACTTGTCAGATCTTCTTATCATGCAGAAAGGCATGTAATGAATAAATCTTCCGAATAATTCTAAAATTTGTCAGTCTATTTTTATTTTAATGAGTTCCATTTTGCTATGACAAAATATTTCTAAAAGCACTCGAAAAGTCAGAAAGTGAGTATAGAAATATAATATGAGTCATGAAATGGCTTAACCTAATCTTATTTAATACCCCTAAATATTCAGGCGATAAATATGTTATTATTCCATCCAAATATCCTTTTCATTAAATTTTTAAAAACATCCCTAAAAATTTCAAATTTAACGGATAAATATCTAACTTGGATTGAGGAAATAAAGTGGTTTCTATTCCAGTTCATTCCTGATTGGTTGGAGAAAGAAGTATGGGAACTTTTCCAATTATTAAATAGTATTCATATCAAATGTTTAAAAACCCTTTAAAAAACAGATTATGAGTACCTTCATATACTTATCGATCAATCCTGAGGCTCTCATAGGTTCAATGCTTCCACCTGTCGAATTTGGCGCATACCTTGCTACAGGAACAAAAAAGCGAAATAAAGGACAGGCTATTTTTATTGAAATTGATCAGGAAAAGATCAAAAATTTAATCGATCTAAATTATCTCAATTGCCGTTGCATCAGAAAACCCGATGGATCTCCTAAAAGTTCGGTTTATTTATCCGTTTACAGGGTTTTGGAATCTATTCCTATGAAGGCTTTTAAAAGTTTATACCTGACTGCTGAAAATGGAGTTGTTCTGGAATTAAAAGCAACTAAATATGATGCGGAAAAGGAAAAAAAAGATGGATTATTTTTATACCAGGAATTATGTCCTGTGACTCCTCAGATTGCAAGTTCGCTATCTCCTTCAGAATATGCGAAGGCAATCACAGACGGTTCTTTGCACATTATGCTTCCCAAATTGCTTTTTGTTGACATGAAACTGGGAAACCTGGGAAAAGATATTCTGACTGGTTCTATAGATTACTTACCGGCACGTCATGCTGAGCACCTGAAGGATTGTATTGAAATCCTTAAGATTGAAGAGAAAAAACAAATGAAGACGGTTCAGCGAACTTTTTCCGGTAGTTTACTTTATAGAACTATCAATTCCGGTTTTTACCTCGGAAATAAAGATGAAATTATCTTTTATCCGTTCCCATCATTAGAAGTACTTGAGAATAATAATTACGATTTCTATCGTTCAATTTAATAAATTCTTATGACTACGGCCAATTTACTCGCGTGTAAATGGTACAAATCTTACAAGGGTAAGAGTTTCTTTTTTGATTTTTCCATTCTTTTTGGTAAGTAATACAAGGCTTTGGACCGAGGATGGTTTCCCGATCGGGATAACCAGCCTCCCGGGGTCTGAAAGCTGGTTTATTAAAGGCTGAGGTATATGGTCAAGCGCAGCAGTGACAATAATCAGATCAAATGGTGCAGAACCCGGCCATCCCTTATAACCATCACCTTGTTTAACCAGGACATTCCGATAGCCCAAATTTTTCAACCGTTTTTTCGCATCTATGACCAGTTCAGGGACAATTTCAATTGAATAAACCATATCCACTATCTCAGCAAGTACTGCTGCCTGATACCCCGATCCAGTTCCAATTTCGAGGGCTTTCTGCCCTTTTGATGGCTTCAATACTTCCGTCATATAGGCAACAATATAGGGTTGGGAAATAGTTTGTCCATAACCAATTGGTACTGGTCTGTCAGTATAGGCTAAATCAATATAACTTTCAGGGACGAACGAATGCCTGGGTACTTTTTTCATCGCTAAGATAGTCAGGGGATCAGAAATACCACGTGAAATAATCTGATCCTCAACCATAGCCAATCTTTTCATTTCAAACATATCCTTCTGCCGAATCTTACAATTTAAAGATAGCCCTATCAGTATGAAAAGTAAAATTCTCATTTTATACATTTCCTGAAATATGCGAGAATAAAAAATGCATATCTATTGCAAACAAATGGTTGTAAATCCCATTTTATTTCTCAGTGGAAATATATATGCTCATTTTCATCGAAATGATCCATACCCAAAATATGTCCTACCTCAGGAATTTTCTTTTTCACTTTAAATAATCTCTCACTATTCAATGGAACTTTAGATTTATTCAAGAGAGTAAAGAATTAAATCTTCTTTGTCTTTAATAAAAATTAAATTTCCTGTTATTAATGGATGAGCATAAATTGGCGTATCTGAAACCTTGATTCTGGCAAGTTCTGTATAATTCTTAGTATCCGGTGCAATGGCAATCAACTCGGATTTTCCTGGAATTGCAAGTATAACGGATCCACAATTCAGAAAAGAGCCAAAATCAGAATTCATAGTTGTATCTGTCCAGGCCGTTTGACCCTTAGCAGCATCCATGCAATATATCTTTCTTTTATCGGACACACCATACAGAAATCCATTCTTAAGTACCGGAGTACAGTATTTTGTACCTGTTTCAGTATTATTCCACAATTCATTTGCAACATAATTATCACCCTGTTTTTGTATCTTAATTGCCCTGGTACCCAGACCTTGCCCTGTCATTATTACTGTCTGACCATCCAGTACCGGTGTGGCAGAATTGTAAAACCTGTTCTGGGGCAAATATTCTACCTGCCACAAAAGTTTACCATCGGTTAAATTAAATCCCAATAGATTTTTTTCTGTTACAAAGATGATTTGTTTTTTTCCTTCAATTGTTAGGATAACAGGAGATGAATAGGAAGGTCCATCACCGCTCCATTTCCACTTTTCAATACCACTCTTAAGATCATACGCAATAATTTCTCCTGCCCCTTTCCCTCCAAGGTGGGCAATACACATACCCTCAGTAATGATTGGGGACATCCCTGTAAAAAACTGCGGGACCATCCCGGAAGTATTTTCTTTTCGCCATATTACCTTCCCGCTTAATGCATCCAGACAAGATAGAACACCACCTACTCCCAATGTGACTATTTTACCTTCTGCCACAGCAGGAGTGCTTCGTGGTCCAGGGTGTTGAGATGCAGACGGACCAGTCACAACTATGGCCGTATATTTGTTTTGCCAGATTTCTTTCCCAGTCTTTGGATCGAGGCATCGAAGGATCTCGCTTGAATCCTGTCTTGCAAAAATATATAATTTGTTTCCGGCAAGAACCGGAGAAGCATCACTTAGACCTACAGAAAGCTTCCATTGCAGTTTAAGTTCCTGTGGCCATTTCTGCGGAGCTTTAAATCCTGAAACTACTCCATCACGATTAATACCTCGCCATTGAGGAAAATCCTGAGCAACTAAGCTAGTTGTAAATGAAATGATCATTATTATACAAACCATTTTAAACAAAAAGGCTGATTTTTTCATGGTGAATAATTTTTGTATAACCTAGATATAAATACAATCATTTTAAATAGTTTGAAAATCTTATTCCTACCTAAATATCCTGATAAAATAAAATTATCTGTCCAAAAATCCAGTACTTAAATATATGTGTTATCCCTCTACATTTAGCATGCATATTCCTGCTAATCAGCCATCAAGGATAAATATACAAGTTAAATAAAAAAGTAATTAAATACAAATTACACAATCCCTGATACCAATAACCTCAATTTTCCAGCAAAGATTTCCAACCATATTTATATCTTTATGTACGCATCAATTCAAAAATTTCTATGATTTTATAATTTAAAATATTATCCATGAAAAATTTTTATCATATGAAAAGGTATTATCTCATCATCCTGTTGCAATGCTTTTTATTAACCCCTATCCTGTCTCAAAACAATATCCGTCCCATGGTTGCAATCGATATAGTCCCTGATAAGCCCGGGTGGAATTACAAGCTGGGAGAAAAAGCAATATTTACTATTACAGTAAGTAAATTCGGACAAGCTATACAGGATATAGAAATAAGCTATGAATTGGGTCCCGAAAAAATGAACCCTGTAAAAAAAGAAACGCTAGTTTTGAAAAATGGAACCATTAAAGTGGATGGCGGCACACTTAATAATCCCGGATTCCTGAGATGCCAGGTGTATGCAATGGTTGACGGGTTCAAATATGAAGACTTTGCCACCGCTGCTTTTGAACCTGAAAAAATAAGAACAGTAGCAGAACTACCATCAGATTTTATTGATTTTTGGAACCAGGCAAAAGAAGATCTGGCTAAAATTCCTGTAAATCCAATAATGACTTTGGTTCCTGAAGCATGTACAGAACACGTAAATGTATTTTATGTGAATTTTGCAAATATAAAAGGCAGGATATATGGTATACTTTGTATTCCCAAGAAAGAAGGGAAATACCCTGCAATCCTTACTGTTCCTGGAGCGGGTATCCGTCCATATTATCCTGATACCAGATTTGCTGAAGAAGGAATAATCTCTTTAAATATAGGAATACATGGAATTCCCATAAACCTGCCACAAGTTGTTTATAGTGAGCTCGCTGCCGGGGCACTTTGGAATTATAATCGAATAAATCTCGATGACAGGGATAATTATTATTATAAAAGAGTTTACCTTGGGTGTCTGCGGTCAATTGATTTTATTTTTACCCTGCCTCAGTTTAATGGTACAGATATAGCTATTACCGGTGGCAGCCAGGGTGGAGGTCTTTCACTTGTAACTGCCGGACTAGATCCAAGAATTAAGTATCTTGGTGCTGCTTATCCCGCTTTGTGCGAACTGACGGGTTACCTCCATGATCGTGCTGGCGGATGGCCGGCACTCTTCAGGGATGAGTTTACCAATAAACCCGAGAAAATTAAAACTGCTGGTTATTATGATGCAGTGAATTTTGCCAGGTTTATTAAAGTCCCGGGGTTTTATACCTGGGGTTATAATGATAATGTGTGTCCACCGACCTCAACATTTGCAGCCTACAATGTTATTACAGCTCCTAAAGAACTATTTATTGCTCAGGATACCCGTCACTGGACATATCCTGAACAAAATGAACTGATGAAAAGGTGGTTGATTAAAAAATTATCAGGAAATCCGGCTAAATGACAACAGTATTTATTCTTTAATCCTTTTAATTTATTGTTATTGGAATAATAATCTCAGGGTATAAAAATAAATTTATTTTTGTCTCTGCACTGAGAGGAATTATATTAATATAAATTGTTGTTCAATTATTTTAATTAATATGCATGGCAAATCTGTTATCATCATAGGCGCTGGCGTTGGAGGTATTGCTACAGCCATTATCCTGGCTAAAAATGGTTATAAAGTTGATGTTTATGAAAAGAATTTGTCTCCCGGCGGACGGTGTGGTCAGATTATCCGTGACGGACACAGATTTGATCTGGGGGCGACTATCCTCCTTATGCCGTCAATATATAAAAATATATTTAAATCATTGGGATTAAATTTTGAGGAATGTTTTGAATTAAAAACTCTTTCACCAATTTATAAAATATATTTCGGAAAAGAAGAAGTATTATCTTTCTCTAGCGATCATACCCTTATGAATGAACAGCTTGAAAAAATAGAACCTGGAAGTTTCACCAAATTCAAATTATATATTGAGAAAGGATATTTTTTTTTCCAGATCTCTTTAAAGAAGCTCCTTGGCAGAAACTTTTTTCATTTGTTTGAATTTATTACACCTGGTAGTTTATTGCTCTTAATTAATTTGAAAATATTTATTTCCCATCAAAGATTTGTAAGTAGATTTTTTAAACACCCATACTTAAAACGGGCATTTACTTTTCAAAATATATATGTCGGACAAAGTCCAAACAAATCTCCCGCACTTTTTGCAATGTTACCCGCTGTAGAAATAAAACAGGGTGCCCTATTTCCGATTGGAGGAATGTACCGGATTGTAGAAAAATTAATAACAACAGCTAAGGAACTTGGGGTCCAATTTCATTATAGTTCCAGGGTGGATAAAATATTGACAGCAAAAAAAGCGGTAAAAGGTATTATTCTGCAAAATGGATCACAGAAAGATGCTGATATCATTGTTGCCAATGCTGATCTCCCATATGTTTACAGTCGACTTTTACCGGATATGCGAGCAGCATCAAAGATAAATAAAATGAAATATGCATGCTCAGCTATCGTTTTTCATTGGGGACTTGATAAAAGATATGCGCAGCTTGAACATCACAGTGTATTCCTCTCTGAAGGTTATAACAAAAATCTGGAAATGATATTTGAAAAAAAATCAATGTCTGACGATCCCAGCTTTTATATCCATGCTCCCGTAAAAACAGATCCTTCCTCTGCCCCGCCAGGTGAGGATTCTCTTTCTATTATTGTACCGGTGGGTCACATTGATAATAAAAGTCCTCAGCATTGGGAACATGTGATAAAAAAAGCCAGATTATCCATCATAAACCGACTGATATCAATCGGATTAGAGGATCTGGAAGATCATATTAAATTTGAAATTTGTTACCCGCCAAATTCCTGGGAAAGTATATATAATGTTTCAAAAGGTTCGGTTTTTGGAAGCCTAAGTCATAGTATTATACAAATGGGTTACTTTCGTCCTCATAACCGTCATAAAAAGTATAAAAACCTGTTTTTTACAGGAGGAAGCACCCACCCCGGAAATGGAGTTCCACTGGTATTGCTTTCAGCAAAACTTACCTCTGAACATATATTAAGAGATTCAAAAAAATGAATATTATTTCAATATGAGTAATTCATTTCATAATTTCGATTTTATGTTAGTCAAATAGGGATTTATTATCCGTTGACAATAATTTTTTATAACTTCTAATTTTATATAGTCTATGGCTGAATCAAAAAGTATTTCCACTATAGATAATCAGACTAATATATATTTTGATATTTTCAACAGCTTGAATTTTAGCAGAATAATGGACCATCCGAACATTCTTATAGCTGCAAATTTCTGGGATACCGACAGGTATAACGCTGCCAGAACATGTTATAAGTTTATGCGTCTCATTGATGATATGATCGATAACTATAAAGCCAAACATAAGCAGATCACAAAAGAAAATAGAAAACATTTAATAGCTGAATTAACTAAATGGATTAATGCATTCAGAAATAAATCAAATTACAATGATTTTCAAAATGAGATAATTGAAAC
>CAZKMG010000039.1:0-15764 GCA_964553465.1 uncultured Bacteroidaceae bacterium | reverse complement strand
GTTCCACTTCAAAGAGAGTGGTCTGCCAGATATTAATTTTGGAGGAGTCAGGGCTTTCAGACTCCTTTTCCTGGAATATAAGTTCTTCATAAAGGGAGAGTTTACGGTTTAAATCATTTTCTTCTACCAATATCTTCTCCGGAATGCCTCCATATTCCGTAGCCCTCTGATTTCTTATGGAAGAGAGAAGGCTAAAAGCCCTCCCTTGCTCATTTACGCTAAATCCAACATCACGATAGTATGGATTCCCTGAATACCTATAAAGAAGATAGGCCACCTTTTCAGCAAAATCAAAGGTGTACTTTTCTTTTTCTGAAATAAGAAAATTGCTCGCCTCCGAAGTATACCTGTACCTCATCTTATTAATAACTTCAATAGCACATAGGCTTGAGTTCAATGCGTAGTTAAGGTAAACTGTATCCTGACTTTGTTCGTAACATTTAAGCAATACCCGTGCTTTATCCTTCAGGTAAATCAGTATCCGGCCATTATAACTATTAGAAAATTGCGTGGGATTGGAAGATATCGATGTATCTGTGAAATTATCTGATGTAAGTATTATCGCTTTCTGATAATTGGCTAATGCTTGCGAATACATTTTTTTTACTTCATAATATGATCCAAGTAATTGGTAGCCATAAGCTTGATAAAGTGGCGCATTAATATTTCTTTTATCCAATAAATCAAAGCCCAGTCTTAAATATTTAAATCCTTTTTCGCGATTAATATTTAAAGTGATCAGGAAATCAGAATAAATAAAATAAGTTTTATATAAATTTGGATTCTTTTTATCGAATTCTAACATTCTATTAATATAGTATTCTGTTTTTATATGGTTATCCTGTTTTTTATAATAGGTGATGTAATTACTTAATACCATACTTAATAATTTCTTGTTAGAGGATGCACATTTCATTGCTAAATCATTATAATATAAAGCTAGTTGGAAATTATTTTCTTGTTTAAATGAAATAGATAAATTATAATAAATTGAAAATAGTTCTTCTATTTTTGTTTTTTCTTTAGTCGTAAGATATCTCTCAGCTTGTTTATAGAATGAAGTTGCTCTAATAGGATCCCCCATCATTAATAGAACATTTCCCTTATTTGTTAAAATGGATGCAAGATTAGGATGATTCTTGTTAATTTTCTTATAAATAGCCTCTGCTTTCTCATATAATATTAATGCTTCAGTAAAGTTCCAATTTTTGGAATACATCACTCCCATATTGACATACGCAGTGGCCAGGCCAAAAGTATCATCAGGCATGTACCTTTCTGCTAAACTTACAATTTCTTCATAGATCTTTTCAGAATTCTGGTAATTTCCAAGCAGATATTCTTTGAGTGCCTTATTGTGTAAAGTTTGAATTATGGAATCTGCCATGGTAACAGTGGTATCCGCAGGAGCAGCTGTGATGTGTAGTTCACATAATAAAAAAGTTATGCAAAGTAACGATATGAGGAGATAAATTCTCATCTAATCCGGGATGTTATTAAAAACCAGATAAAAATGTAAAAAGAAAAGGAAAAAATGAAATTTTCATTCAGATTTAAAATATTGAAAATCAGTAAAATAATAAAAATTATTAAGATAAACTAAAAATTTCCTGATTTTTCGGGTAATGTTTAGTGTGTTTTTGGAATAAAGATATGAGAACAGTATCTATTAACCCCAACAAATAAACCATGAGAACTTTAACAGCGTCTTTAGGGAGAAAAGTTTTGTCAAATTCTTTTGAACAATTTATTTCTCATTCCTTAACCAAGTCGGAGATGAATTATATTAGAGGCGGTGGAGATCCTCCAGCAGATGAACCTATTGACGTTATTTTACCCTGGCCTCCTCGCAGGTAAGAGAACCGGGAATAGAGTGTGTAAAAAATAATCTGAACCTTCGGGATTCAGAAGTAAAATTTAGTTTATTCATCAGGTGTTTGTGTATTAATTAAATGCACAGGTATTGTGTGTGACACGATCTGATGATTAATATAAAAAAAAGTATACCCTTGTGTCAATGATTGTAGGCATTTGAGGTAAGTCTTTCGAATTAGTAATTATTTTAAATTATAAAGTTATGGATAAAAACAGGCATCTCATTTCAAAATATCTGGAGGGAGAGTTAGATCCTTTAACCTCTGCCAGGTTTGAAGCGGACCTTAAAAATGATCCTGATCTTCAAACAGAAATGGAACTATATGTGGAAGTAGAAGAGGCCCTTTCAGACACCGAAACACTCGATCTTCGGTCACAGCTGAAGGAATTGCATGAAGAACTTATTCCGGAATTTGAGAGAGCTTCATCCAAAACCGCCAGACAAGTTATTCGTATTGGTGTTGCAGCGAGTATTCTGTTAATTTTTTCGTTAGGGAGCGCCAGTCTGATCAAGCAAGGCTCCAGTAACCAGCGACTTCTTAACAAGTTTTATACCCCATACGATATGACTATGGTAAATCGTTCCGGTAATTCGGAAATCAACCTTTTAATGCATAACGCACTTACCCTTTACGAGAATAAAGACTATAAGAAGGCAGTCAGCATTTTCGAACAACTCCTCGAGCAAGATCCTTCTCAAATGGCTACCCGTCTGTACTCAGGCATATCTTATTTTGAAATCAAGGAGTATAACAAAGCCAGCAATTCATTTGACCTGATCATAAAACATCAAGACAACCTTTATGTTGAACAGGCTGAATGGTATATGGGCTTTTGCCTGATCATGAAAGATGAAAAAGAAAAGGCTATAAGGCAATTTGAAAAAATTGTGAACGATGGAGGGTACTACAGTGAAAAAGCCAAGGAAATAGTTAATAAACTAAAATAATAATTAGTTGGATTAATACGGAGGATATCCCTACATGGAAAATAAACCGACATACGATGAACTTCTGAAGTATGCACTGATGCTGGAAAATAAGATCAGGCAGATGGAGACTAAACTGGAAGAAAACAGGATTAAAACGGAAAAGCTTAAAAGTAAATTTCTTGCAAGTGTTTCCCATGAGCTACGCACACCCATGAATGCAATATTAGGATTCTCTAACCTGTTAATTGATAAAGATATCAGTAAGGATAAAAAAGAAGAGTTTATGGAGCATATTAACCAGAGCAGTAGCAGCCTTTTAAAAATTGTTGACTCCATGATAGATGTTTCATTACTGGAAATCGATGAACTAAGAGTCGTTAGAGAAGCATGTAATATTGAAATGATAATGCAGCAGGTATATCATTATTTTAATATTGATAAACATAAGCTGGGCAAAGATCACCTGGCTATCCTTCTGAATAAAGATAAAAATGTCAGGGACATTGTTGTATATACTGATCAATACCGGCTTACACAGGTATTGTCTAACCTTCTAAGCAATGCTTTGAAATTTACAAGAAAAGGAATAATCGAGTTTGGTTATTTCCTCACAGATGATGATAAACTACAATTTTTTGTAAAAGATAGCGGAAAAGGAATACTTGCAGAAAAAGCAAATTCAATTTTTGCCAAATTTGAGAAACTTGATGAAGACTATGGAAATACAGAAGGAGTAGGGCTTGGACTCACCCTTGCACAGGGCATCATCCGGTTACTGGGGGGTAAGATTTGGGTCGAATCAAATATATTTAAAGGTTCTACATTCAATTTCACTATTGAATATAAAGAAACCCTTACAGAAAATGTTTCAAATAAGCAATTAATTAAATCAATTTTAATTTAAGTACTCAGGTTAATTAATAGGGGTGTTTATTTAAAGTTCTCAACTGTTCTCAACTGTTCTCAACTGTTCTCAACATTGTTCTTTGGTATCTTTGAATTAAAACAGACTAATTTTTCAATAAAAGACAAGGGGTCAACTCAGGTTTTTTAATTGGGTTGGTAAATTTGTTCATTTAGCTTTGCACCACGAAGCGAAGCTAAATGAACAATAAGTTTGGTAATTATAAAATCAACACTTTCCAATTTGAAAATGTAAGCAGGAAGGAATGATTTGTAATTATTATTTATGACTGGAGTTCTCAGAAATTATAGAAGGCTTGATTTTTTATTGTGGAATTAGTCGTAATTTCTGATTCTATTAAGGAATTCATCTTCTTATTTAAAAGTACAATACTCGCCAGGTTATGTGAAATAAAATGTTTAGAATGGCAGATCATCAATTTCTTCCGCAGGAGGAGAAGAATCTGTTTTGTCAGGAAAAAATTCCTCAGATGAAGAATTTATATTTTGTTTTTGTTCTTCTGGAACTGAGCTTACACTCTCGATTTTCCATGCCTCAAGATTGGTAAAGTAATTAACAACTCCATCTTTTTCCCACTTTCTTCCTCGTAAATTAAAGCTGACCTTTATTAGATCTCCCTTTGAAAATAACTCAATCAGGTTGCATTTATCCTGAGTAACCTGAAATTTAATATAATCTGTGAAATCAAAGTTATTTTTATTCTCTGTCTTTTCAATTACAAATTCTCTTTTTCTGAATTTGTCGCTAATTGTTATTATTTGATATACTTCAATAAGTTTTCCTGATATCTCAAAACTCATGGCAGGATAGTTTTAATTTATTCAAAAAAATAAAGAAAAAGGTCAGAAATTATTCTAACCTTTTCTTATTAATGATGAATCTTAATAAATCTCTGTCTTTACAGTAAATTTATTTTGCTTTTTTCACATCTATTAGTTCAACCTCAAAAATAAGGGTAGCATTAGGACCAATTACATCGCTGGTTTGTTGAGGTCCATAAGCCAGCTCTGATGGAACGAAAAACTTCCATTTATCTCCGATTTTCATTAATTGTAATCCTTCAGTCCAACCTTTGATCACTTCATTTAATTTAAAGGTAACTGGTTCACCCCGATCCAGCGAACTATCAAAAACAGTTCCGTCCAGGAGAGATCCTTTATAATGTACAACAACTGTGTCAATATCTCTGGGAGAAGTATTACTGTTTCCTGAGCTGATAACCTCATACTGTAATCCGGAAGGGGTTGTTACAACACCTTGCTGTGTTTTATTCTTTTCAAGGAATGCCTTTCCTTCCTCTAAATTTGTATTTGCTTTTTGTTCTGCGTTAGCCTGCATATCCATCTGTTTTTTCGAAAAAAAGGATTGCATGAACTGCTGCATTTCAATCTGATTAATATTTATTTCCTTTCCTTCCATTCCGAAGAAAATACCATTAAGGAATTTATTGGATGGAAATCCATCTTTTATATTAAGCTGGTCTAAATCTTTTGCCAGGAACTGACCGATATTAAATCCATAATAATATGAAAAGGTATCAATCTCATTTGTCATTTTGGGGCCTTTTGATCCAAATGACAAAGTTGTCTGATTACCCAAAGGAACTGGAAAGAAAAGTCCAGCCGCATATCCGATCAGAAGAGCTACAACACCTACAATTACGCTAATAAGAATTGGTTTTTTCATGTGAATAATTTTAATTTTAATTGGGATGATTGAACATTGAATAAACGCTACATGCTTAAATGAGAATTATTAACTAAATACTTTAATAATCATGATATTATTGTATTCATGTTCAAATGATTTCATTTTAATTTTTAACGATGCGAAGATAAAAGAATAAAATGAATTCAGAACCATTATGTTGAATTATTTTCTTGCTTTTAAAATCTGCCTCTTCCCGGGAGGGCCATCCAATTTCTCCACACTAAATCCAGCATCCTGTAGCCTTCGGCGAACTATACCTTTTACTGAATATGTGATAAGAAAACCATCGGGTTCAATTGCCTTAAAAATTTTTGAGAAAATTTCAGAAGACCAAAGTTCAGGTTCCTTGTCAGGGGCAAACATATCAAAATAAACTATATGGTATGTCCTTGTGAAGTTAAAAGTTCTTATATCCCCAGAATATTTCGTCAGACTCATATTACCAAGCTGAAAATTTTTGTTCCACTCTTCATTGTGGATAGAATAAAAAATAGGACGATACTTTGCCGGTAAATAATTTACGTAATTTAATTTAAGAATTAACTCTTTAGCAATCGGAAATTTCTCAAGACTATCATAGATCAAAGCCTGGTGGACCTTTTCAGCTTCAATTAAACTCAATATAACATTCAAACCTGTCCCAAAACCTACTTCAAAAATACACACTTCTGGCTTTGTAATTGTTTTTAATCCAGCATTTATAAAGATATGCATGGATTCCTGGATGGCTCCGTACTTTGAATGAAATTGTTCATCAAGGTCAGGACGGTAAAAGGTGTGGGAGCCATCATTAGTTGTAACCAATTCAAGTTTCATGCAATAAATATACTTATATTATTTTTTAAGTATTTTATCTATTTTAGTAGAGTAAAAATCTATGTCATATAAGATCATAAAATATTTAAAATATTGAATAATAATATATAATCATTCTTTTATATATTATTGTATTGCAAATTATGGCGGTTTAGTATGACACTTCTTCTACCTTGAAAACCTCTATGAATAAAATGTTGTCTGTTCTTTCCATTCAAATTGCCACATTATTGATTAATTCAACAAAAATTCAAATGAAAACGCATCGATTGATTAAAGTGTTTATTTTTTTTCTGCTTTGCATGATCTTTAAAGTTAATTATGTATCAGGATTTCCTGAAGTCCCTGTAAATCTTTCTGACGAAGATATATCACGGATTTTAGCAACTGCTCCTGAACAACCCGTTAAATTAGAACTGGGATTGGATCTTGAACTGGTTGACTTTATTAATTGCACTAATCCTAATGATCCTCACCCAATGATGGATCAGGGAACATCCTCTGTAATTTCAGGCCCTGCCGGGAGGTATCGTATCACAGCTCAGGGTCGGAACAGCTTTTTCAGCTATCGCTGGCGTTCAGCGGCCAAGAATATGCCTCATGTACTGATCGTGGAATACCCCGATGATGCGCGTCGTGAGATTTGCTTTCTGACCCATGAGTCGCAAATGTCGGGAGCTGCTAATGCAGACTGGTCATTGGAAACAGGTGTTTATACAGGGAATCCTCTTCCAAATACAGGTAAAATGCAATATCATACATTGTTTTTCTGGTCACAGGATAATTGGCCGGCTATTATTATTGGGAACTGGAACCGGCAGGGAGCTCCTGCTGCAGCAAGCCGGATATGGGTTTACCGTGTCAAAGAAAACCATCTCCCTGCAATGGAGGTCAGGGATGCGGATCCGTCAAATCCACGATTAATTGGTGATCTTTATAATTGGTCGCTTGTCCCGGTTCACAATATTTTTGGCCGCACAAACCGTACAACAGCATTTGATCATATTGTGGAATATTATCAGTACCTCGGATGCAATCTGGTTTCATGGCCTGTGGTATCAAACAATTCATGGGGTTTTAAGTGTCGGATCGATGCATGGGGTGGTAAAGATGCGGATGATGAACTCGAAGGAATACTATCTGCATGCGACAAAAAAAGCATGAATTTTATAGCAACTTTCGAAATTGGCCGGGGATTCACAATTAATGGGAAAAGATTTTCCAACGATCAGACAGCATTCATGCAGGGGCTCATGGATGGATTCGATGAATTTATTACCCGCTATGGTCACCATAGATCATTGTGCGGTATTGCGTTTGGAACACCCGATTTCGGTCCTGCCTATGGAGAAGCGACAATTGACATGATTCTGCAAAGTGTTGGCCTTGAAAATTTTACAAATTTTATCCACCAACGAAAAAAGGATCTAAAAATATTGACGTTTATAGGTGCTCGTGATCTTCATATGGAATACTTCAATGATATTTGGAGTGTTTTAAGCCGCTGGGAAAATTCTGATATTGCCTGGAACCAGCATCTGGCCAATGAAGTACTAAGTTTATGGAAAAAATGGGGAAGGGATCCGGCGGAGTTTACAGCAATTAAAGGTTTAACTACAGTTTATCAATATCAACCCGATGACCATGGTATTTATGATAGCTATGCACAACAACCTCGATCAATGTTTTATTATGATGTGGATAACTCAGCTCAAAAATCTGACAATATAAACACCCGGGCTGTTATGCTCTGGAATACTTTTTATGAGTCATGGTTAGGATTGGCTCCGGATCTGAACTTTTGGTACAGGAAGTTATGGGTGGCTCCGGATTTCAACGCATCTGAGCCTTATGCGGGTGCTTCGTGGGCGAGGGCTATGGAGCATCGTGACCGTAATATTATTATTTCAGGTGCATGGAATCGTAAGTCTGGAGGACATGAAGCAACACTCAGACAATTTGCTAAAAGTTTTCGTGAACTACCAGGAGTGGAAATGGAAGATGTGACTGTTAGTGGAGGTGATGCAATTAAAGTTCGCAGAGCTTTAATGGGGAATAAAATGTTTATTTCATTGCTGAATGTTTCCCCCTTCCCAGAGAAAGTAAAAGTTTCTGTAAGTTCAGGAGATAGGGAGATTGATCTTACACCATTTTCCATGCAGACTATTATGATCAATGGTACTTCCAGTGTTTCAGCCTCGATGAAAACCAACGAATTATATAAGAAATATGTGATGGATCGCATTCAATTATTTAATAATCTAATTTCTAAGGTGAATAAAATCAATAATGTGGCTGCTGGTCCCAGGTATTCTACTCATGCAAAAAATGCTTCACGCTTACTGGAAGAAAACAAAATTCATGCTGCAGATGCAGCTTTAGGTTATGGCCTTTTATCCGAATTGGAGCTGAGGTTAAGAATACTTAAACCGCAGGTTTTCATAGCGGGACGTACAGCTGATGAACTTGATCCTGGAGTAAATCTGGATGACTGGCCCAAAAATGCCCTGGATATTAAGGCTGATAATGGTTCGTATTTTTCAACTCATCTTTATTTCCCAAATACATGGAATGGTCCGGCAGATCTTTCTGCACGGATCCGTATATGTCATGACGGAAAGAAATTATATGTCGGAGCAAAAGTAAGTGACAGTGTTCTTCAGCCCAAGGATAATTTAACGATGTGGTTATCACGTGAAAACTACCGGAACTGGCGAGAAAATTCCCAAAAAGTTGAATTATTGAACCTGGGCATTTCTGCTCCCTTCGATCAAAAATCTTCCCATGGAGAAACTTCAGATTATACATGGACAGCTGTTCCGGTTGATGGAGGCTATATCTTTTTTGCTACAATTGATATGCAAAGCCTTAAAATATTTCCCGGTGAATCAATTGGATTTTTATTCAGAATAGGAGACCATGACAATACGCCTAATTTATACAGTGCGAATTGGGCCATGGATGCAACAATGCTTGTCCCACATTTGGAAAATTTCGTGAACTGGTCTGATGCCAGGACGTGCCTCGAATTAAAACTCGCAGACTGAATTTCTTGAAAAGTTACTATAATCACAAAATATGTGTTGTCAACATGCAATTTTTCTTCCCTTGTGCGTATTCAAAGAAACCATAGAAAAGCTTATGGATTAAGAATTTAGTTTGCCATGTACGGATATTTTTAGGGATCAAATAATTAATTAAAATATTATCTCGTGAAACCTTCATTATTAATTCTTGCAGCCGGTTTAGGCAGTAGGTATGGAAGCTTGAAACAAATCGAACATTATGGCCCATCAGGGGAAACCATCACTGATTATTCAATTTATGATGCTTTGAGATCAGGGTTTGGCAGAATACTATTTGTCATTTCGCCAAGCATGGAACAGGAATTTAAAGAGAGTTATTGCCAAAAGTTCCCAACCGGATTGGAAATTGATTATGTGACACAGGGAATTGAAGACATACCCTCGACATTTACCATTAATCCTGATAGAAAAAAACCATGGGGTACTGCACATGCTATTCTCATGGCATCAGATAAAATTACTGGTCCATTCGCTGTCATTAATGCGGATGATTTTTACGGGAAGGAGGCATTTGAGATAATAGCATCCTGGCTAATTCAACCAAAGAACCAACCTTACCTGGAAATTTGCCTGGCAGGTTACCCGATTATCAATACTTTGTCAAAGCATGGAACAGTGTCAAGAGGAGTTTGTTCTATTGATAAAGACGGATTTTTAACAAATATTACAGAGAGAACAAAAATCAGGGAAATAAACGGTAAAATAGTTTTTTTTGATGATGATGATAAGGCATGGGAGTTAAATAAGAACTCTTTGGTGTCTATGAACCTTTTCGGTTTTACTGCTTCCATTTTCAAATATCTAAATGAGCATTTTAATAAATTTATTTCAGAGAATTTTAACAATCCTAAGACTGAACTGTATATACCTGCTGTGGTTGACCGTTTAATACAAGATGGATTAGCCAGGGTCAAAGTTATAAAAACTGATGCTTCCTGGTTCGGTGTGACATATAAAGAAGACAGACCCCTTGTTATAAAAATGATTAATAATTTAATCAGGATGGGCATCTATCCTTCAGATTTATGGAAATAAAAGTCACTTAATTATTAGTGAAGAACATAAGGTTTAAAGGATATAAATAGAGATATTTTGAGTTTGAAAAATTAAAATATAAGCGCATGAAAAGACGTGAATTTATTAAAACCTCCACGGTTGCTGGAATGGCAGCTGGATTATCCCCCAGTTTACTGGGTAATGGAAAACCATCTGAAAAAGTACGGATTGGAATAATTGGTGTAGGACTAAGAGGGTGTAACCATCTGAATAATCTTTTACTGAGAACTGACATTGAAGTTCCAGCCATTTGTGATATTGAACCAGCACGTATTGAAGTTGCTCAGCAAATGATTCTAAACGCTGGATTCCGCAAGGCAGATGCATATACGGGCAGCGAATTGGCTTACCTTGATCTATTGGATAGGAAAGATATTGACGGGGTAATTATTGCGACTCCTTGGTTATGGCACACCCGAATGGCCGTAAACTGTATGAAAGCAGGAAAATATGCCGGAGTTGAAGTCTCTGCGGCAACAACTATGGAAGAATGCTGGGATCTTGTCAATACTTTTGAGGCAACAAGGGTTCCAGTAATGATCCTGGAAAATGTATGTTATCGTAGAGATGTAATGGCCGTTCTTAATATGGTCAGACAGGGGACCTTTGGTGAATTACTTCATGGACGATGTGGATACCAGCATGATCTTAGGCAGGTAAAATTCAATGATGGCAAGACAAATAATGGAGAAGGCGTTGAATTTGGAGAAAAAGCAGTATTTGAGGCCAGATGGCGAACTGAATTTTCATTGAAACGTAATGCAGATATTTATCCCACACATGGACTTGGTCCTGTGGCTAGTATGATGAATATCAACCGTGGAAACAGATTTGTCAGCCTTTCCTCTTTCGCTACGAAAGCAAGGGGTTTACATCAATATATTGTAAATAGTCCAGTAGGAGGGATAAACCATCCAAATGCAAAGTTGGATTGGAAGCTGGGTGATATTGTTACAACTACTCTTACAACGGCAAATAATGAAACGATTATTGTTACGCATGACTGTAATTCTCCAAGACCGTATTCCCTCGGATTCAGGATCCAGGGCACCAGTGGGTTAACTGAATTTGATTCTCATACACAAAGAATTTATATTGAAGGAGTAAGTCCTGAAAAACATAACTGGGAAAATATGTCATCCTATTTTGAAAAGTTCGATCATCCTCTTTGGAAAAAATACAATGATAAGGCTACAGGCTCAGGTCATGGTGGAATGGATTTCTTTGTTGATCATGCATTTGTTGAAATTGTTAAGAGAAAGGAACCAGCACCTCTGGATGCTTATGATGCAGCTGCCTGGAGTGCAGTAACACCCTTATCGGAAATGTCTATTGTTGAAGGAGGCGAACCCCAGCTCTTTCCCGATTTTACTAGAGGAAGATGGGTAAACAGGAAATCCACTTTTGCTTTAGACGATACATATTAAAGTGTATTAATTTCCAGAATAATGAATATTCAATTGATTTTGAATTGAAAAAAGTATATTACCAAACCACATTCCTTGCTATCATTGCCTGTTTACTATGGTCAACAGCTTTTGTGGGGATTAAAATTGGATTGGTATATACCACTCCAATACAGTTTGCTGGGATTCGATTTACGCTGTCTGGATTAATGATATTGCCATTTACTGGCGGGCTAACGAAATTTATTTCAGAGATAAAAAAAAATCCGGGAATTGTTGTCTTAATTTCATTATTGCAAACAGTTCTTCAATATTCACTCTTTTATTTTGGATTAAGCATGGTGCCGGCTGCGCTTGCAGCTATTATCATTGGATCACAGCCCCTGTTCATAGCTCTTATTGCGCACTTCTTTGTTCCTGATGATAAACTTACATGGCGCAGGTTGATGATTTTTCTATTCGGATTTTTAGGAATTGTTTTTGTGAGTATAGGTCGGGATAAATTTATATCCTCTGGAGAAGCGAAAATACTTGGGGTGATTCTCCTGATTGGTGTAAATATAGTTTCTGCGTTTGCAAATATTTTAATTTCCCGTGATGGTGATAAAATTCAACCCCTTGCACTTAGTTCATCAGCAATGTTTTTTGGGGGTATCATACTTATCCTAATATCTTTGATAATTGAAGGAGCATCTTTCGGGATTAAACCATTCCCTTATTATGCTTCATTGGGATGGTTGAGCTTCCTTTCAGCATCAGCACTGTCCATTTGGTTTATTTTACTTAAGCGGCCCAAGGTAAAAGTTTCAGATTTGAATTTCTGGAAATCAATTATTCCGGTTTTTGGTGTTTTATTAAGCTGGATTATATTAAGTGATGAAAAACCCGGGTTTATACCTTTTACTGGAATGGCCATAATAACCATATCCCTTATACTACTTAATATTTACAAGAGTAGGCACCCATAACCGAAAATATTACAGGATTATTATTGAGAACTGATTCTTCAAGAAATTTATCCAGGAAACCTTGAACCAAATAATTAGATTATAATTTCATACATATTGTATTTATTATTAAATAAAAAAAGAATGATTCATTGGATTCTCACTAATCTGATTCGTAACTTTATTAAAGATTTATGATTAACCAATATCCTAAACCATGAATATAGAATTACCAGCATTGCCATTTATTTGTGATGCACTTGAACCATTCATCAGCTGCAAAACAGTGGAGATTCATTACACCAAGCATCATCAGGGATATGTTAATAATCTTAATAAACTTGTTGATGGTAGCAAATGGGCCGGGAAATCATTGGAAGATCTTATCCGTCATGCGGATGGAGGGATTTTTAACAATGCAGCTCAGGTCTGGAACCATACTTTCTATTGGGAAGGATTTTCAAAAGGGGGGAAGCCTATAAGGGATGGGAAATTGCTTCATGAGATTAAAAATAGTTTTGGTTCATTTGAAAATTTCAAAGAACAATTTTCACAGGCAGCAGTTACGCTTTTTGGCTCCGGATGGGCCTGGCTCGCAAAGGACAAAGACGGCGGCCTGAAAATAATTCAAGGACCAAACGCCTATAACCCAATGCGTGAAAACCTTCATCCTTTATTAACCTGTGATGTCTGGGAACATGCTTATTATCTTGATTATCAAAACAAACGTGCTGATTATGTCACTGGATTCTGGTCAATGGTTAATTGGGAAGCAATTGAAAAAAGAACTCACTGACAGATACAAGATAAAATTTCACGAGTCCATGATTATCATATTGCGGAAACTGAAACTATATGATAATTAATCTGACCTTATATAAGCTATTAGAAAAAATTTAACATTATTGCTAAAGGATCTTATTTCTATCAAATCTTTTTCATTCCTTCTTTAGTTGAAAGTAAGCCACACGCTGCATATATATCCTCACCTCTGGATTTTCTTACGGTAGCAATGATTCCCCTGGCATTTAATTGTTTCCGGAAAATGGAGATATCTTCATCTCTTGTACTTTCAAGCGGTGCATCAGGGATAGCATGATACCGGATCAGGTTGATTCTGCATGATAACCCGTTAAGTAACCGGCTGAGTTGTTTTACATGTAATGGAGTGTCATTTAAACCCCTGAACATGATATACTCAATTGAGATCCTTCGCTGCTTAGACCAATCATACTTTTTTACAAATTCTATTACCTTTTTTATAGGATAAACTGTTTCAACGGGCATCAGCATTTTTCTTTCTTCCTCGAATGGAGAATGCAGACTGATAGCCAGATGACATTGGCTCTGTTCAAGAAAAACTTTCATTGCTGGGATTAATCCAATTGTAGATACTGTAATTCTTCTGGGACTTATTGAGAATCCCCAGGCAGCAGTCAGGATTTCCAGACTTTTCATCACCTCGGTAAGATTATCAAAAGGTTCCCCCATACCCATAAAAACAAGATTAGTAAGTAGCTCCTTTTCTGGAAGTGACTGGACCTGATTCAGGATTTCTGATGATGTAAGATTTCCATGGAATCCCTGTTTTCCTGTCATGCAAAACAAGCATCCCATTTTGCATCCAACTTGAGTAGAAAGACATAATGTGGACCTCTTTCCTTCAGGTATATAGGCTGATTCAATTAATTTACCGTCAGAGACTGGAAAGAGATATTTTTTTGTACCATCAGCAGAGACCTGGACTTTAATAAATGGGGATATATCCACCTTATATTTTTCTGATAATTGATACCGATTTCTAAGGGAAATATTGGTCATCAGATCAATACCGGATACATTTTTCCTATACATCCATTCTGCTATCTGCAATGCGCAATAGGAAGGTAATTCAAGATTTTTTACTGCAGCATCTAATTCTGAAAGTGTTTTTCCAAAAAGATTTTCTTGTTCCATTTCAGAAATAAATTTCCGAAATGATGTTTTCGAACGGGATGCCTTTGTTGATCAGAATATCCCTTGTTTCAACCACCATTTCTGACTTGCCGCAAAGATAATATTTCTTATCCAAAGGGAGGAAAGACTGTTCCATCAAATATTGAGACAGTCGTCCCTCATAAACTCCACTGCCACATTCTGATGAGCAACATCTGATATACCTTTTCCCCATTCTAAGTGCTATTTCTTTCTGGAAGTAAAACGAGTGTAATGTTTTCCCTCCATGTATAAGCATGTTGTTTTTCCCTTTCCCGCTAAATATCATAGATGCAAAAGGGGCAATCCCTGTACCTGTAGCAATCCACCAGGCATCATCTTCCTGACAAGTAAAGCTACCAAAAGCCTTGGAAACAAGAATTTTATCCCCAGCAGAACACCGGGACAAACGCGGTGTCAGATACCCATCCTCCTTCACATTAAAAATAATTCTTATCTCAGGTTCAGCCTGACCACTTGAAATACTATAAAGTCTTGGGGCATCTTCGATCCCATTATTTATAGCCACAACCTGTCCTGGTGTAAAGTTAAATGAACGGGTAAATGAAATAAGAAATACTCCTGGTGAGATCTCTTCCATCTTCGATACCGATGTTTTAACGAGTTGAATTTCATGATCAGCAAATGGGGTCATTCTTTGGATAGTTAAGTTACAATTAATAATATTTTTATTGAAGCAAATAATAGAAATTTAACATCACGAAGTATAATATGTTTTTAAAGACAATTTTTTGAAGCCTCAAATAAAATATTTTTTAATTAATAAATCGTTAAAACTTGTGAAAAAAGTTAATAGAAAATTAACATAATGTTTTAGGATTTTATATTACCAAACAATAATAGTTTTAAAAGGGTTCAGTTTAAAGGTGCATTCTTAACCCTGGATACTTCTAAACTGTGTATTTTTCAGTTGGGATTAATTACATAATTTTGCTTGAGAAATATAAGATTATGAAACGAGTATGTTCGTTAAACACAAATATGGATGAAAATCTTACATGCGAGTTCCATCCGACC
>CAZKMG010000038.1:0-15921 GCA_964553465.1 uncultured Bacteroidaceae bacterium | reverse complement strand
TCATCATAAGAATTAGTAGATTTTAATATTAAATTTGTTTTGCTAATCTAAAGGATGTCACGACATCAAGACATCACGTTGTTACGACATTACGATGTAATAAATTTATGATGTATTTAATTTTCACATTTAACCCATGTATGGAATAATTAAAGAGCACCTCCGGAAGGAGCTTAAAGAAATAAAAGAAGCCGGCCTTTTTAAGTCGGAACGAGTCATTGTTTCTCCTCAGGATGCTGAAATAAAACTTGATTCGGGAAATATTGTCCTGAATTTCTGTTCCAACAATTACCTTGGCTTATCCAATCATCCGGAGTTAATCAAAGCGGCCATGGAAGCCTTGGAGAGTCACGGTTTTGGTATGTCTTCAGTGCGTTTTATCTGCGGTACCCAGGACTTGCATAAACTTCTGGAACATAAAATCGCTGAATTTTTCGGCACAGAGGACACAATACTTTATGCCGCCTGCTTTGATGCTAATGGGGGCGTATTTGAACCCCTTTTAGGAGCTGAAGATGCGATCATCTCTGACGAATTGAACCATGCTTCAATTATTGATGGAGTAAGACTATGCAAGGCCCAGAGATATCGTTATAAGACTGCTGATATATCTGATCTCGAGGAACAATTGAAACAGGCACAGACACAACGTTTCCGACTTATCGTTACTGACGGAGTATTTTCCATGGATGGTCATGTAGCTCCTGTTGATAAAATAGTGAGGTTAGCTGAAAAATACGATGCAATGGTAATGGTGGATGAATGTCATTCTGCCGGTGTTGTAGGAAAAACAGGCCGTGGGGTAACTGAGCTATTTAATATTCGCGGACAAGTAGATATCATAACCGGTACACTGGGTAAAGCTTTTGGGGGAGCTATTGGCGGATTTACAACCGGGAGGAAAGAAATTATTGAATTGTTAAGACAGAGGTCCAGACCATACCTTTTTTCAAATTCCTTACCTGCCTCAGTAGTATTTGCAGGAATTAGGATGTTTGATATGATGAATGAAACTACTGAACTTCAGGATAAACTCCATAGAAACACTGAATATTTTGTAGGTAAAATGAAAGAATCTGGATTTGATATCAAACCTACTTCCTCTGCTATTTGTGCAATAATGCTTTATGATGCAAAACTTTCGCAGGATTTCGCCGCCATGTTACTTGAGGAAGGAATCTATGTAATTGGATTTTATTATCCTGTAGTTCCCAAAGGACAAGCACGAATCCGTGTCCAGCTCTCAGCTGCACATACTCAGGATCACCTTGAAAAAGCTTTGCTTGCATTTAATAAGGTAGGCAAATTCCTTGCAGTAATTTGAACAGTTCTGTTAAAAAATTATCCACACTTTGAAGACCCACATACTGTGCAGATCAAACATCCTTCCTGGTATATGAGAGAATCGGATTGGCAATCCTGGCATCTTTGTCCTCCTTTTACCTTGGTCCCGTTAGGAATATATTTTCGCAATGCTCTTTCAACCCCTGCCGTCCAGGTATTTATAAATTCATTATCTAACCTTAAGTCTCCAATTAAATCCACCACATCAGCTATTGGCATTCCATGTCTGAGAACGCCTGAGATAAGCTTTGCGTAGTTCCAGTATTCTTTATTGAACTGATGGGATAGTCCCCCCATGATATTTTTATACCCATACTTGTCGGTATATTCAAAATCATAACGTGCTTTGGCGTTTTCATCAATATTTTTTACGATCTTTCCTTTTGAGATGCTTTTAGGAATAGGGAACATTTCATCATCCTGGCGACCTGTAAAAATCTCATAAGGTCTTTTATCCTTAATACCGATAAAAGCTATCCATTTCTCATTATTATGGGTAAAACGAATTATTTCTGCATCAAGTTCTTTCGGACGCTTTGGTTTAGGTTTATCCTCATTTATATCTAATCCTTTCTTTTTTTTATCTTCATTAGCAATGAGAACACCTGACCTTGATCCATCACGATACACTGTAACCCCTTTACACCCATTCTCCCATGCTTTAATATATAATTCTCCTACCAGTTCTTCCTGAACCTGTGTTGGAAGGTTTATAGTTACACTGATGGAATGATCGACCCATTTTTGTATTTGCCCTTGCATCTTAACCTTTGATACCCAGTCGATGTCTTTGGAGGTTGCTTTATAATAAGGTGATTTTTTTACCAGTTTCTGTACATCTTCATCATCATAAGTCATGACTTCTTCTGGATTATATCCATTGACTTGGAGCCATGTACTAAATTTATGATGAAATACATTATATTCTTCCCAGTTATCTCCTAACTCATCAACAAAAGTAATCCGTGTATCTTTATCATTTGGATTTACTTTCCTCCTTCTTCGGTAAACCGGGAGGAATACAGGCTCAATTCCTGAAGTAGTTTGGGTCATGAGGCTAGTTGTGCCTGTCGGAGCTATGGTTAAAAGTGAAATGTTTCTTCTTCCATACTTCATCATGTCATTATAAAGGGTTTCATCTTCCTTTTTCAGACGCTGGATGAATGGATTATCCTTTTCTTTCTGAGCAGCGAAAATTTTAAATGCACCTCTTTCACGAGCCAATTTTGTTGAGGATCGGTAAGCTTCAAGAGCGAGTGTTTTATGGATCTCAACTGAGAAATCTATAGCATTGTCACTTCCATAAATCAGCCCCATACCTGCAAGCATATCTCCTTCAGCAGTGATTCCTACTCCAGTTCTGCGACCTTCAATAGCTTTGATGCGTATCTTTTCCCAAAGTCTTCTTTCTACCCCTTTAATTTCTTCATCTTCGGGATCTTTCTCGATTTTTGCCATAATGAAGTCAACTTTTTCAATCTCCAGATCAATAATATCATCCATAATCCTTTGAGCAATTCTCACATGCTTCTTAAAGAGATCGAAATTAAATCTTGCTTGATTTGTAAAGGGATTCTCAACATAACTATACATATTAATAGCAAGAAGACGGCAACTGTCATATGGACATAGTGGTATTTCTCCACATGGATTAGTGGAAACTGTGCGATAACCTTCTTCAGCATAACAATCAGCAACGGATTCCCTGATTATACTATCCCAGAAAAGAATTCCCGGTTCAGCAGATTTCCAGGCATTATGAACAATTTTTCCCCATAATTTTCTTGCATTTATCTCCCTTGTAAAAACAGGTTTATCGGAATTAATCGGGTATTGTTGAACAAAAGTTGTATTGTTCACAACAGCTTTCATAAATTCATCTGTTATTCTAACCGATACGTTAGCCCCGGTAACTTTTCCAGATTCAAGCTTTGCATCAATAAATCTTTCTGCATCGGGATGTTTAATGGATATGCTCAGCATGAGTGCCCCTCTGCGTCCATCCTGCGCTACTTCCCGTGTCGAATTTGAATATCTTTCCATAAATGGGACTACACCGGTTGAAGTAAGGGCACTGTTCAGAACCGGACTTCCAGTTGGGCGTATATGGGAAAGATCATGACCTACACCTCCTCTGCGTTTCATAAGCTGTACCTGTTCCTGGTCAATCTTCATAATCCCCCCATAGGAATCGGACGGTCCTTCATGACCAATGACGAAACAATTGGAAAGAGAAGCTATCTGGAAATTATTCCCTATACCTGTCATTGGAGACCCTTGAGGAACAATATATTTAAAACCATTTAACAAACTATATATTTCCTCCTCAGAGAGCGGATTCGGATATATTTTTTCAATGCGAGCAATTTCCCTAGCTATACGGTGATGCATATCATCAGGTGACTTCTCATAAAGTTTTCCATAGGAATCCTTAAGCGCATATTTATTTACCCAAACCTTAGCTGCCAGCTCATCTCCCTTAAAATATTTCAATGTTTCTTGATAAGCCTCATCATGAGAATAAATAATATGTTTTGCTGTTTTCATTACTTGTTTTTCTTCCAGTCTTTCAGTTTCATTTTCGGACAGCAATCCTGTTTTTTTAGTGGCGGCTAATTCATCCATTCCAGGTTTATCTTTTAATTGGGTTATTTACCAATAAATTAGGGGTATATTTCCGTTAGGAAATCGAGTATTGCAATTTATATACTGAGGCGTTCTTTGCCACGACCTTTTCATTTCTATTTATTAACATTCTACTAAACTTTTCAACGAATATATGTAACATATTGGATTACAGTATGTTTAAATATAAACGCAAACAAAAATGAGGACATTTTAAGATATTTAGATCCTTTTTTCCTAAGTTGTCAACAATAAGTGTGCAAAAAATAACCATATTTAAAATAAATTTTCCCTTTTTTGAGTGATTTAAGTTAACAAGAAAACAAAGTAAGGTTCAATTAAATTAATTCCTTTTTATTAACATTATCTTAATATTTAGGAACTATTTTTTTGTTAAAAAATATTCTCTTACCAAAAATCCTGAAAAGGATTGATGGAAAGAATTATTGTGTAATAAAGACAGGTTACCATACTTTTGGTTTCTATTTACCTACCTGTAATATTCTTTCAATTTCTGAGGTAAGTTCAAAAACTATTATACAATAAAGTTAACATGAAATTCTGTAGTTTAGAACATATTTACTCTTTAAATCTTCTTGCAATGCTGAATTTATTAAAAATCCAGGTTCTCTTAGATAAATTTAAACTATTGAAATATTTTCTTTCATTCACCAGAAATAATAAGCTAATTAAAGATAAAACGAATACCAACCTGAGCAAACCAGGTCTGACTTGTGTCAATGATTTTTTTATAAGTTTTTACCGGATAATTTGTAGTACCCGTTATGGTGTTCAGGGTAAACATGGCATTGCCTGTTGAGTTATCAATATCTTTGAATGTAAGCAAGTTTTTCTGATAATATGTTTCTCCGACACCCCATTTATTGTTAAGCAAATTACCCAAATTAAGGATATCTCCATAAATTTCTATTTTATAACTGTTTTTAGCGTATTTGATACTAATCTCGCTGGAAACAAGAAGATCAAAACGGTTCAGCCATGGTAGTTTTGCCCCGTTTCTTTCGGCTACGTCACCAAGGTGTTTTTTAAGATAAGGATCCTGTTTGATTGAGGGATAAGCTTTGTTAAATCATTAATAGATCTTGAAATACCTGGGATAACATCAACAGTTTCAGATGTAATGTTTATTGAAGCCCCTTTTCGTACTGAATTAAAAGTTTTATCAGAAACATTCGTAATCACTACTTCTTCGAGTGATATATTTTCTTCTGTCATTGTAATATTTGTATTACGGTCTTCATCCAGTGAAAGTCTTATACCTGTACGTTCGACGCTTTTATAACCTACAAAGCTGACCGTTAAAGAATAGGAACCACGGGATTGAATATTCGGCAGGTTAAAACCACCATCTGCTCTGCTAGTTGTCCCGAATTAACTTCCTGTAGGTTTATGAAAAGCCACAACTGAAACGCCAGTGAGAGGATTTTGATTTTTATCCCTGATCTTTCAATTAATGCTCGAGGTTGCGACACCTTGCCCAAATGCAATCCATGTTATTACCAGCATGGCAAATATCACTATTATTTTTTCTCTGAACATTAATGTCTTACTGCACATTTGAGTTTCCTTCAACCTTAAAAATAATGTAAAAACGATTACTGTTTAACTTTAAATAGTCCTGAAAATGTCAATAGTAACTTAGCTGAAATAGTTACATGAATAAAAAAAGTCAGGATGTACTTGCTATGGCCTGATCGACAATGATATTCGTTGCCCCAAGTTTTGAGATTATATATTTTAAGGTTGTTTCTGAGCAGGAGGTCAATAAATCATTCTGTGTTATCAACCTGTCAATTGAATTCTTTAATTCTTCAAAGGTGTTTATCGGGAAGGCGGATTTTTTTTCAACCAAATCAACAGCTTCCAGAAATTTTCTATAGTTAGGCCCAAAAATAACTGGTAACCCATATGTGGCCGCCTCAAGAATATTGTGAATACCTTTGCCAAATCCCCCCCCTATATAAGCTATATTTCCATATTTGTAGAGAGAGGATAAATGTCCTATATTATCAATAATCAATACTTTAGCATTTGCATAACTTGATTTATCGATATCTGTAAATCTTACCGTCCTTTTTTGAATTAATTCTATAAGCCTTATCAGTTTTTTCCCACTAATCTCATGTGGGGCAAGAATGAACCTTGTTTTCTCATTAGACTGATTAATATACTCAATAAGAATCTGCTCATCCTTATCCCACGTACTTCCTGCAACTATAACCGTTTTATTTTTAGAGAAAGGCTCAATCCATGGATATTCCACAGAATATTTTGAAATTTTATAGACCCTGTCGAATCTTGTATCTCCAGCAACAACGACATTCTTTACTCCGATAACACCTAAAAGACGTCTTGATTCTTCATTCTGGACAAATAATATTTTAAAAAACTTTAGCAATTTTCTGTACCAGGTGCCATACCACTTAAAAAAAACCTGATCCCTTCTGAATTTTGCAGATACCAGAAAAACAGGAACATGTCTTTTACTGAGTGTCCTTAAAAAGTAATACCAGAATTCATACTTGATAAAAAAAGCCATTTCAGGTTTGATAAGATTCATAAACTTCCAGGCGTTATACCGAGTGTCAAGAGGCATATAGGTTACACAATCAACCCCTTCATAATTTTTTCTTAACTCATATCCGGAAGGTGAAAAAAATGTCAGCAAAAGTTTTCTGTCTGGCAGACGACTTCTTAATTCTTCGATAACTGGTCTGCCTTGCTCAAATTCACCAAGAGATGCGCAATGTATCCATATAACTTTATCACCTGGATTAATTTTTTCACGTATTTTTCTCCATATACCTGACCTACCTCTAAGCCACCGGCGAGCCTTTATGTGAAAAATGGCTGCAATAACAACCAGAAAAAAATAAAGCTGGATCCCTATTTTATAAATGATACGCATTTTTAAAATTTTATACTGTTGATGTACATTTCATTTATTTACTTTTTGATAGAATAAATTATGTACATTTAATGCAGAACAAGATATTACATTACTATTTTATAAGATCAAGTCATCAGACGTTCACTTATTCAGTTGAAATTTTCCAGCGTAAAATTATTGTTCATCATAACATGGTCATTGATATAATAATATATAGTCATTGTGCCCGGGAAATAACTTGTTGCAAATCCGCGAGAAATCCGGGAAAATTTTTTGGCAAATAATCAATAGTTTTAATGATTGGATGAAACTTTACGTTTACTTTAGCGGGCTGTATGCTTTTACGCATTTCATAAGCTTTATGGGACCCACTAATTGTTACCGGAAGTATTTCCAGTTGATTTTGAAAAATAAGTTTCAAACTACCAGTTTTAAAAATTCCTATACCTTGGCCTCTGCTTCTGGTTCCTTCTGGAAAAAGAACTAAAGGATTCATCCCATCCTGCTGAATCCTCATTGAAATTTTATTTCTTGCACTTTTTGGATTTTTTCTATCGATCGTAAGACATTCAAGGATTTTCATCCAAGTATTTAAAACAGGAAATCTTGTAAGTTCAATTTTGGCCACAAATGCAGGAGAAAATGGCAGTATAGCAAGAAGTATAGGTATGTCAAAATTACTCTCATGGTTAGAAATAATTACAAATCTGGAATTTTTGGATTTAATATTTTCAATTCCCGAAATGTCTACTTTCATTCCTGCAGTAAACAATGTAAATTTTGCCCAACAGGAAGTAATTACTTGTATATATTTTTTCCAAATTTCAGTAGTCCTCAAAAAAAATAATAAATAATAAAATATAACAAGCGGATAGGTAATCAACAGCAGCAACCAGAAAATAAAAAAGAATAACAGTGTTCTTAACATTTAAATAAATCCTTTATTCTGTCAGATTTAACGAACCATCACGCTGGATAAAATACCTGATATCAACTTCGATATAATCAGGGATCTGTCCAATATTGATTGTGCGAATGTCTTTTACGAGTATTTTAACATAATTTTTCTTCCATGTTTTAAATGTCCAGACCTGGTTCGCTCTGACAGTATCAGTAAGTACAGTAAACACAGGTGCAACAGCAGTGTTATAATTAGAGTAATAAGTTACTGCATCTGAGAAATTGGCAAAATCCTTGTTAAAATAAAAACCATATGTAGATTCTGGTATTTCTTTAGTTGCAAATTGAACGCCAGTCAATACTCCTGAAACAGTACTTGTTTCAATAAGATAAATATCAATTATTTCAGGGGAATTAAGGGTTTGGATGTATTCCTCCAGCTCAAAAGAGTATCCCATGGAATAATAAACCATAGTACCCAGTGTCCTAGAACTAAGTGTTATATCTCCACTAGGGTGAAGCGATTTATCTTCTTTTTTACAGGAAACCGCTAAACAAAGTGAAATAGCAATTATTAATATTATCTGTCTCATCCTTTTGTCCTCAAAATGCTGCCATAAATAAATTTATATCCTTGGATGGTAAGTCGAAAAGCTTTCCGATAGATTCATTAGTCAATATTCCGTTGTACATATATACTCCATGTCTTAATCCTGGATCATCTTTTAGTTTCTTGGTTAATCCTCCTGCAGCTCCCATGTCGATAAGCAATGGCAGGAAAACATTGCTAATTGCAATGGAGGCAGTGCGGGCAACACGAGAGGGAATATTCGGAATGCAATAATGAACCACTCCATACTTTGTATAAACAGGATCAACCTGTGTCTTGCAAACCGAAGTTTCAACGCATCCCCCTTGATCAATACTCATATCTACAATGACTGACCCCTTCTTCATCACCTTGACCATATCTTCGGTGACATAGTACCTGGGTCCTTTATCGACCATATGAACAGCACCAATAAGTACATCTGCGGACATTAATGATTTCTTAAGCACTCGCGGATGAAAAACCGAAGTATGCAACCTGATCCCCAGGTTATTCTGCAACCGGGTAAGCCTGTGTACAGATTGATCGAACACTTTTACTGATGCTCCCAGCCCCATTGCTGCCCTGACTGCATTTTCTGCCGCTGTACCTGCACCAAGGATAACGACTTCAGTAGGTGTGATCCCTGATATACCTCCAAGCATTACACCTTTTCCTCCTCTCTGATTACTCAGATATTCAGCCGCAATAAGCACTGATGTATTGCCAGCAATAGCACTCATCGAGCGTGTAACTGGATAAACATTATTCTCATCTTTAATTTTTTCAAAAGCAACTGCAGTAATTCTCTTATAAATCAACCTCTCAATGAATTCCTTTGATCTGGATGGGAGATGAAGTGTTGAAATTAAAATCTGTTGCCCCTTAAATAGATCAAGTTCATCAGGAGTTGGCGGGGAAATTTTTAACACGATATCGGCTTCAAAAATTTCACTCTTCTTGTCCACAATCCTGGCCCCCATCTCACTGTATTCGGTATTTGCATAATTTGCTGCTTTCCCGGCATTATTTTCAATCAGCACTTCATGACCGTTCCCAACAAGAATTTCAACTGCCTCCGGGGTCAATGAAATCCGACATTCAAGTTTCTGATCCTCATGTGGTAATCCAATGACCAGTTTTTTTTGTTTTTTCCCAACTTCAAGCATCTCCTCCTGAGGCATTAATGCTCCATTAGGCATTGAAAATCTTGAATCAGTGGAATGTTGTGCACTCATTTTTTTTCCGGTTGATTATTAAGCCGAACTAAAATAATACAATTCAATATGTCAGTCAAGAATAAATCATTATTCCTTTATTTCTAATGTTCGTGACCCATCATCAGAAATTGATATTTTAACTTTCACACAGTCAGATGGCAGCAAATGCTCAGCCTTTTCAGGCCATTCAATAAAACACCAATATCCGCTATAAAAATAATCCTCATATCCCAGATCAAATAATTCGGATGGTTGATTAATCCTGAACAAATCAAAATGATATATCTTTTCTTCACCTGAAGTATTATACTCATAAACTAAGGCAAATGTGGGACTGCTGACTGTATCAATCACTTTTAATTCCTTGCAAATTGCTTTGATAAATGTGGTCTTTCCTGCTCCCATTTCACCATAAAAGGCAACTACTTTATTTGGTTCAATGAGCTTAAGGAACTCTTTAGCGGGTTTCTTAATTTTTTCCGTCGATAAAATCCGTAATGGCTGCATTATGGCTCAACTCCTTAATATAACAAACGGAATCATCATCTCTTCCATGGAAATTCCCCCGTGTTGAAAAGTGTTTTTAAAATAATTAGCATAGTAATTATAATTTTTTGGATAAATCATGTAATCGTAATCCGTTGCAAAAATATACCTTGAAGATAGATTCGCACTTGGAAGTTGCACTTCTTCAGGATTCTTTATCTCAAATACTTCCTTTGGATTATAGTTCATGTTTTTCCCAAGTTTATATCTGAGGTTGGTTGATGTACTGGCATCACCGACAACTTTAAGTGGATTATTTACTTTCACTGATCCATGATCAGTGGTGATAATAAGTTTTACCTTTTCCTTTGAAAGGATCCTGATTAAATCCAGTATATGTGAGTGCTGAAACCATGATGCCAGCAAGGATCTGTAAGCTAACTCTGAATTAGCCAGTTCCCGTATCATTTCTAATTCAGTACGTGCATGTGATAAGATGTCCACAAAATTAAATACAATTATATTCAGGTCAAAATACAAAAGGTCGTTTACAGATTCAACCAGCTTTTTACCAACTTTTATATTATTTACTTTTTCATATCTGAAGCGGTAATTTTTATTTAACCGTCTCATAAGCTTTTCAAAGAGTTCCTCTTCTTTCATGTTTTTGCCTCCTTCATCTTCATCAAAAAGCCAAACATCCGGGAACATGGAATTGATGCTTCTGGGCATTAATCCTGCAAAAAGGGTATTTCTTGAATATTGGGTCGATGTGGGAATTATACTGCAATAAAGCTCTTCCTTTTCAATTTTAAAAAATTCACTAATTTCTTTTTCAATTATTTTCCACTGGTCGTAACGAAGGTTATCAATAAGTAGAAAAAACAACTTTTCACCTGTGTCAAGCATAGGAAAAATTCTGGAAGGAAATATTTCAGGAGATAATAACGGCCTGTCATCCTTGTTCTTGCCAAACCAATCTATATAATTTGCCTTAATAAAGCGTGAGAATCCTTTATTAGCCTCTGCTTTCTGCATCTGAATTACCTCCTCCATCGGACCTTTGGCGGAACCTTCTAACTCAAGCTCCCAAAATACGAGCATTTTATAAAGATTAACCCAATCCTCATAGCTTTCCGCAAGATGAATAAGCTTACTGATTTGTCCGAATTGGGACTGATAATCGGAAGTAGCTTTCTCTCTAATTAAACGCCTTGTTTCAATGTTCTTCTTTATTGTAAGCAATATCTGTTTGGGATTTACAGGCTTTATGAGATAATCTGCTATTTTAGCACCGATTGCCTCATCCATAATGTTTTCCTCCTCATTCTTTGAAATCATAACCACCGGCACATTTGGACGAATAAGTTTTAACCGTGATAAAGTTTCTAATCCGCTTAATCCAGGCATGTTTTCATCCAGGAAAATCAAATCAAAATCTTTCGCCTGGATCAGTTCCAGTGCATCTTCACCATTATGGCAGGTATTTACCTGGAATCCTTTTTCCTTAAGGAATAAAACATAGGGTTTTAAAAGGTCTATTTCATCATCGATCCATAATATGTTAACTTCTCTTTCCATAAATTCTATATCCCCTCCCTCTTATCAATAAAATTTTTCATAGAACAGATAGTATTTACTTATATCCTTATCTTGCCGCAATTTCTCAAGGTTGGTTTCAGAAATCAAAAATACCTGAATCTGTTTTACATCATATCCTTTAAAAATCTCTGTGTTTTTTAATAATGAATCCATGTAATTACGGGCTATTGAAACTGATGTAAAAGTACTTACTTTGATGAGCACTTTATCCCCAAATTCTTCAGTGTCTAATCCCAGGTTAAAATTGTTATAGTTGTCCAGGTTAAAATTGATCAGATTAAAATTTATCTGTTTGATATCTGCTTTTGTACTTATGGATATAATTAAATAAAAGGTACCTGAAGTATCAACCTGGTAAATTTGCTCGGCTTGTTGCGTTATATCGGCTATTTTGGTTTCAGGTGAAAGTGAATAAATATAATTTATCAGCTCCTTTGCATAAATTCCGGTTTCATTTTTAGGATAATTTTTAACTATTTCTTCCAGCTCTATCTTCATTTTTTCCATACCATAAAGCTTCCCGACTGAAAGTGCTTTAAGTAATTTAAATTTCGACATCAATGTGCTCTCTGAATAATTCGTTAGGAAATATTCAACATTGCTTAACACACCATTATAATCCCCTGATTTATATTTACTATATGTTTCTTCATAATAACTGTTAACTTTTTTATCGCGATCCTGAAGTTGCTGAATATAAGCAGGATTTGACAACATCTGCGCAAGTGGGCTATCAGGGAACTTCTTAACCAGTAAAGTTTTATATTGTTGGGCTTTTAAGTCATCCTTCTTTTTATTGAAAATTTCATAAAGGTTATAATATGAAAGTAAAGCTAATTTATCATCTGGATATCTTCTTACCAGCTCTTCATAAGATTTGATGGCGTTATTCTGATCATTAAGCTCTTCATCATAAATTATTCCCATATTAAATAAAGCCTCTTTAAGCCTATTGTGAGATATTTCCATAGCTGAATCTGTAAGAGGAATATTTTTCATATAATAATCCGGACTCTTATTGTCTTGTATTTTTTTATCCTCCTTGGCTGTAACAGTTTCAGATGTTTCTTTTGTTTCACTAGTTTCGAAAACTTCGATCGTTTGTTTATTTTTTCTTCTCCAGTTATCTTCAAGCTTCCTGTTTCCCCAAATCATCCTGAACTCTGGTTGACCAAAACTCTTGGCATTTGTATTATAAAAATACCATTTGCCGGTTTTTACAGCAGAATTATTGGTCTTGTATGCCAATTGATTCATCAGTCCGTATTGTGTGTCCATCTTTTCTAACTGAGATTTTCGCATTTCCTCCTGTTCCTTTTCAATTACCCTGGCAATAATTTTGTCAATTACACTTTTCCTCTCAGCATCAGTCATTTTCGCAAGGTTCTGAACACTATCCTCAAGTTGATAAACACTTATGTTATTTACTAGATTTGAAAGAGACCCTCCTTTTATCCTAATATCAGAATAATTCTCATTTCCCTGATCTAAATTCAGTAAAGTACTGTCATAATAAAGTTTAGCCATTACATATTCCTGCCTGTCATAAAATAAGTTAGCCAGGGTCAGGTATGTAATTCCTTTCTGATTTAGATTCTTTGAGCTTTTAGAAGTACTTAATTTGAAAAAGTCTATTGCATCATCAATTTTGTTTTCCTTCAGGGCTATTTTACCAAGTGCATAGTAAATCTGGTCCTGAAATTCAATATTTTTATCGTCCTTAAGCATTTTCCTGAGTAACGAGTGAATTTCTTTTCCATCACCTGCTTTAACATCAAATGATGCCGCCAAATTAATTTTTGCATTAAAAGTCATCTCATAGGGAGGATTCATGGCAATGACTCTTTTATAATTTTCAGCTGCCTTTTCCATATTCCCTGTTTCCTGATATATCTGAGCAAGAATATAAGTGTATCTTATTTTGTAAAATTTTTTACGCGTACTTTTTATTGCTTTTTCAAGCATCGGAATTGCTTTTTCATAATTCTTCTGCTTAATATAAAAATCAGCATAAGTAGTATAAAAAGTCCCTTTCAGTTTCTGCGGCATTTTTTCATCTGCAATGAGTAGGATCAGTATCCGTTCAGATTGCCTGTATTCTCCGGTTTCATTGTAACATCTTGCTAACCAGATTAAAGCATTATATTTTGTATCAGTATTAGGAAATTCAGAAATTATAAACTTGAATGTTTCGGAAGCGAGACCAATTTCATTTTTATATATATAGGATTCACCAAGCAACAAATAATTCTCGTCCATCCATTTATTGAATTCTTTCTGATTATAAAATTCACGTTGTTTTGGTGTCTGAGTTCCTTTTTTAATTTCAGGTTTTACCGTGATTGAATGGAGAGTGATCACTTTGGTGGCTTTTTTTGCAGCCCTGTCCATATCGGGAGAAAGTGTCTGCAAAATATTTTTATCTGTATAAAAAAACAGAGGCAGTATTTGTGAAAAATTATCTTCTTTTTGGGTTTCAGCCTTTTTTATTCCTTTTCTAAAGCTTTCAAGTCCGTTGAAATAGACATTATAATGAGAGGTTAAATTATGATATGCACGGGTAGTTGTTGTGTTTTTCTGGGTTGAGCAACCATATAAAACAATAACGAAAACAATTAAGTATTTATATTTCAATGCTTTCCTCAAGAAAAATGCTATTAGGTAGTACCAGATATAACTATAAATTAAGGTAATTATTTTATTATAAATATGAATTGTATATACTGACGTATAGCTTATCAAAATTATACTTATCCAAATTGTGTATTTCTACTTATGATTTTTTTGCAGTGTTACCGCTATATGGATTAGTAATTTCTACCTTTCTGGTCGGATCAATTTGCTTTATTCTTTTCTCCAGGGCTATACTTAATTTTTCTGCAAGCATCACAAATGCCTTACCTGAAGGATTCTTCTCATCCAAAGCCGAGGGTCTTCCACTATCACCGTCTGTACATATATTTTCCATAATTGGTATTTGTCCAAGTAGTTCTATTCCCAGATCGAGGGCGAGATTTTTACATCCATCCCTTCCAAAAATATAATATTTTTTTTCAGGTTCCTCAGTGGGAGTGAACCATGCCATATTTTCAACAAGTCCGAGCACGGGAACGTTAATTTTATCCCCGGTAAACATAGCTATTCCTTTAATTGCATCTGCAAGGGCAATTTGCTGAGGAGTGCTGACAATAACCACGCCTGTGACAGGTACCTCCTGTACCAGGGTGAGATGAATATCACCAGTTCCAGGTGGAAGATCAATAAATAGATAATCCAGATTGCCCCAGTCAGCCTGATTAATCAACTGCTTAATAGCACTGGTAGCCATTGGCCCTCTCCAGACTAGAGCATCTTCAGGTTTGACAAAAAATCCAAGTGAAAGGACTTTAACTCCGTATTTTTCGATAGGGATCATGATTTCCTTTTGGCCAACCTTCTTGAAAAAAGGTTGTTCATTTTCCAGTGCAAACATTTTTGGGATAGATGGGCCGTAAACATCACCGTCAATGAGCCCTACGCTGGCTCCATTTCTGGCCATAGCAACAGCAATATTTACAGCAATGGTTGATTTTCCGACTCCTCCCTTACCTGAGGCAATAGCAATAATATTTTTCACTCCATGTAAAAGATCTGTTTCAGCCTGATCAGTTATATGTTTTCTGGAATCTGGCATATCAAGATTTATGTTTATGGGAAAATCATCCCCGACAATAGTTTTTAATGCCAACTCACATGCCTTTTTGATAGATCCTGCAAGAGGATCGTTGTGTTTGTTGAATTTAATCGTTACTTCTACATGACTTTCATGAATAGTCAGATTTGCTACCATACCCAATTCCACCAGGTCCCTGCCATTTTCGGGATGCTTTATATCTTTGAGGGCATTTAACAAATCTTCCCTGGAATATTTCATATCATTACCTCCCTTTTTTAAAAGCACTAAAATTACCGTTTTTTTTTAACTTAGATTAATTCTTTATTAGGATCCCAGAAAAGTTTATCGAATTCTACAACTTGATCATCTTTTACCGTAACTCCTTCACTTTCAAGAAGCTCTTCCATGACATTTCTACCCGGGAAATGATGTTTACCTGTAAGCATACCAAAACGATTAACAACACGATGTGCCGGTACAAACTCCGATATATGATGTGAGTAATTAAGTGCCCACCCTACCATTCTTGCAGATCCTGCAGTTCCAATAAATCGTGCTATAGCACCATAGGTTGTTACCCTGCCTGAAG
>CAZKMG010000037.1:13590-16091 GCA_964553465.1 uncultured Bacteroidaceae bacterium | reverse complement strand
TGAAGCATTGGAATATGAACCACCAATAACCAACTCTTCATAAGACCCAGAAGCGTCAATAGTAGAATCTGTAGCATAATAGCTTAGCTTGCCGGTGTCATATGTATACCCGATGTCCTTAGGGACAATAAATGAAAAACTGAAATTTCCGCCCTTAACACTTGCTTTGCCCTTATAAAGAATATTATTACGAATTGAAAAACTTTTCACTGAACCCCCGTCATTTCCTAATGTGGTTTGAGTTATCGCTTTATCATATACTGTTGGAAATATATATCCATTGAAATTATCCAGCAGTGATCCATCTTGTCGTGATATATGCCCGTAAATACTGACTTTTTGTAATGCATTCACAGTAACTGATGAGGCTAAAACTGATATTCCATTTACAGAATCCGTTATTATTTTTTCCTCAGGATATGCAAGACACATGGAGGGATCACCCAGTAATGAAAAATTTCTTTTATTTACTCCATTCCCGGTATTGTTTTTACTGAATTTCATAATATCCCCTAAACTATAATGCTGATTCTTACTATCCTTTTCAAAGACAATCTGATAGAACTTATCATTCAGGGTATGATTAGGCCCAGAATATACCAGACGTGTGGTAGAAAACAGTGCAATTCCTCCTCCATTTTTATTAAGAAGGACAGCTTCCCCTGCAGAAACAATTTCATGCTCATCAAAACGGCTAAACTCACAGGTTGCAGTCATGAATAATGGTAGTCTCCGATTATTTTTCCAGTTAAGGATATCATTCATGGTCAGAATCTGCTCATGAGCAAGTCCTTTAACGCCTCCATGTCCCGTGTAGTTTAAAATTAATATTCCACGGTTCATCTGATCATCAATAGCTATATTTACATCAGGATATTTCTGCCCGGTGGGTGTGGAAACTTGCTTATACGCATCAAGATAAATTTTCCCTATATTAAAATCCGGATAATTCTCCTGAACATAATCTGCAAGCTGGTCTGCCTGGCTCATATGGATGTTCCCATCCTCGTCATCACCGATAAAGCATATTCTGTTGCGCCAGTCTCCCATTCTATCAGGGTTCTCATAATCTAGGATTTTATCCACCATATCTTCTGCTTCCTGAGGTGTTTTTACGGGTAACCTTCCTATTCCAATATCCAGTAAACCGTCAAACATAGATTCCCCTGGATCCAGGAGAGCAAAAAAATCATCTGACACATACGAATTAACAGGTGAGGTACTATTATCCGACTGATAAGTAAGAATATAATTCGTGGCATTCGGATCAATTCCTTTATTATCATACGAGCCATCGCCCATTAATAATAGATACCTTGGTAATTTATCCGGATCACCAGCTGCTTTATCGTACAAATATTTCATAAAATTCCTCACTGCAGTAACATCAGGTGTCCCCGAAGAAAATTCATTATAAATCTGTTCAGGTGTAACCACAGCAACATCAAGACCATTGCCTGCCCTTCTAAAATCAGCCAGTCGATTAGCTGCCGGGAGAAAGTTAATATAGCTGAGGATAATCATGTCCGGACTTCCAAGTCCGTGAAGATCCTGATTATTAATGAATCCAAGTCCAACACCTGTTATTTGGGGACTTGGGAAACTTCCGTTTTCCCTGAAAGCAATAAACTCCCTTAACGTATCTGTTAAAGCTATAAAATTAAGCTCTGTTACATTAAGTGTCCCGCTCATTCTCAAAATATTGTTTGGGTATGTAACATCCCAAATCTGAACTTTATCATCAGCTGATGAAATCCGAAAAGAACTTACCCTCCCTGCAGCAACAGATGCTTTATCCCTAAACAATAAATAATCCCCGCTTAATCTTAGATCAGCCCTTCCATTGACTGTAATAAAATCGAGCCATCCCATTGCATTTCCTTCACTTTTGTTAAATTTAAGCTTTAAGGAAAAGGAATTATCAGCAACTTGAAGAGAGGTTTTATCAGTTGAAAAGTATGCTGCCACAGCAGTATAATCAGTCACATCAGTACCTCGAATCTTCAGTGTGTCAATGTTCATACCTTTCTCTGAAAGATAAAAATATTATGAATATTTCGACCGCTATAATAATTGAGTGAGAATATTTAATGATTTGTTCTTAATTAATCCAGGAAGTGTGAAGTTAAAAGTCTGCTCTGTTATGATTGTAAAATTTTCACCGAACCATTCTTTACCTGTCCGCATTCCAGTTACATTATCCTTAAAACTCTTATCCTCAATTTCATGGCTTGTATAACAATCATATTCAGAAGTAATATACCCAGGTACCTGAGGTGGATCTAAATCTCCTGAGACCGGGAAGTCCGGGCCCCCAGTTCCCGCAGTAATAAAATAGTACCCATAATTGGAATAATAATTTTTTTTCTGTCTGAACATTCTCCAAGTCTCATCATAACTCCAAAAAACTGGACCAACTCCATAAAAAAGCAGGTAATCTCCCTGATTAAATATACCATCTGCTCCTTGATATTGATGTCGATGAGCTCTTTGATTACTCT
>CAZKMG010000037.1:0-13580 GCA_964553465.1 uncultured Bacteroidaceae bacterium | reverse complement strand
AGTCCGCTTGTAAGGAAGAATAGTATCATATCACATCACAATCTTTATTGCCATTCCTGAAATCTTCAGGTAACATCGTTCCCCCATTTCCATATATTCTCACTTTGGAAGGATCTTCAAAACCCATCGATTTTATCTGATCATAACTTAATTTATATATTCCAGTTTCAGATATAGCAATTTTATAATAATTTCCCTCCATAAGTTGAGAATGATCAATATTTGAAGACTTTCTGTAAGATATTGCAGAAGATGATTGTTTTGTCGATTGGTCTGGTAAAGATTCAATACGGATGACAAGGTTTTTAATCCTCTGAAGCTTCCCATTATCATGATTTAATTGAAAAGGAAAAACTGTTATTTGCAAATAGGGTTTTAAGGATGCAAAACCTATTGATACCCTGATTAAATCCCTGCCTGTGAGTTCTTTCTTCAAGGAATCAGGAATAGTCGCATTAAGTTCTTCATAATCAGCTGTTACTATATCCGCTTTGATAAACGGGTTCTTTTGCTGCCATTCAATGATTTCATAATAATACGGAAAATATTCAGGGAAATTTTCAAAAGTAGCTCCTGGTAATGAAATAAAACTATCTATTGTTGATTCAGTTTGAGAACACGGATAATTCCATTCTATTGATCTTTTAATGTGCCATATTTGCGCAGACCCCTCAATCGATATTAAAAACAGCAATGGAAGCAAAAATTTCATTTTTATTGTTTAATTTTAATCTGACTTTAAGGTTCAGAAGAAAAAATTTCCTAAAATTAAAACAATTACATGAAGATAACGTTTGGACCATAAACGTTATCTTAAGATAAAATATTGTAAATTCACTTATTGCAAGAGGCTTATGCGATTTGTCAAACATAATAAGGGGAAATTATTATTCATCATGTATTGGATATTCCACCTGATTGATCTTACAGCACAGGATCCGTCTTTTTCCCAGTTTTATGCTAATCGCTTATATTTAAATCCTTCATGGGCTGGAATTGAGGATGGTAAAAGATTTTTTTTAAATTACAGGAATCAGTATTCAAATTCATATATAACATACAGCGCATCTTATGATCAATATGTCGAGCCCTTACATGGGGGATTGGGTGTTAGTATCATGAATGATGTTCAAGGACCAGGATATTTAAATATTCTTAATTTATCGGCCATATATTCCTATCATATAAAAGTAAGCCGGTTTCTTTCAGTGAATGCAGGATTACAAACATCCTTCTTCCAGCGAAAGTTAAATGCGTCAAAATTTATTTTTGAAGATCAGATTGATCCGGTCACAGGAGGAATCAATCCTGGATCAGAAAATTATGGTGATTTTAAAAAGGACTTCCCTGATTTTTCAACTGGTTTTGCAGCTTTTTATAAAAATCTTTATTCCGGTATCTCTATGTTTCACCTGTTTCGTCCTGTGCAATCCATTAATAGTGGAACTGATGCACGACTTCCCAGAAAATTTATTTTCTACATGGGAGGATGTTTTCCAGTATATGAAAAGCGACTAGGGAAAGAGGTCCTACAGTTAAATCCAAACCTTATTTATCTTCAGCAAAAAAACCTGAATCAGTTAAATTATGGATTGGAGTTACTATTTGCCAACAGACTCGCTGCTGGTTTTTTGGTACGACAAAACTTAGGATTGAGCTATTCATCTTTAATCTTTTCTGCAGGAATTGCCCTTGATAAATTCAGGTTTCGATATAGTTTTGACACACAATTATCATTGCCATCAGTTAATTTTACAACGAGCGGAGCGCATGAATTATCCCTGATAGTTGCGATTGATGAGGAAAAGAAAATCAAACGTAAGGCAATAAAATGTCCTAAATTTTAGTTATTTTTATGAATTAATATTATTTTTATGCGAAATTTTGAATATACCAAGAAAAATAAAAATATTATGAGAATCAAGCTGCATCTTCTCCCGGTAATATTTATCGCACTGGCGATGCTATTTTCTTGTCATGGAAGTGACCCTGCTCAGACCGGAAATACTTCGACAACTACAGGATGGGATTATAATGATCCGGCCACTGGTGGTTTTGAAGTTAAATCCGTGGTTGATCAACCAACCGGGCCAGGTCTTGTCCTAATTGAAGGGGGAACTTTTACCATGGGACGTGTTCAGGATGATGTGATGTATGATTGGAATGCCGTACCCCGCAGAGTCACTATTTCTTCATTTTATATGGACGAGACTGAAATCAGGAATGTTGACTACAGAGAATATATTCACTGGTTGAAAAGAGTTTTTGGTGATAACAACCCGCAGGTGGTAATCAGAGCACTTCCTGATACGCTTGCATGGAGGACCCCTCTTGCCGCTAATGAAGATTTTGTTGAATATTATTTCAGACACCCCTCCTATAATCAATATCCAGTTGTCGGAGTAAATTGGCTGCAAGCTAATGACTATTGTTTGTGGCGTACTGACCGAGTAAATGAAAAGTTATTAGTAGATGAAGGTATCATTGAACTAAGCACGGATCAGAAAGATGAAAATAATTTCAATACAGATGCTTACCTTGCAGGGATTTATCAGCCTGTAATACGTAATCCTATCGAAAGTCTGGATCCATCTCAGGATACACGTATTATGAGAATGGAAGATGGAATCCTCCTTCCAAAATACCGTTTACCTACTGAAGCAGAATGGGAATTTGCAGCATTTGCGCTGCGTGGCAATACCGCTGAAGAGCTCATATGGGAAAGGCGTATCTACCCCTGGAATGGACATAACGTCAGAAATGACCAAATCAAAAATCTTGGGAAAATGCGTGCAAATTTTGTAAGAGGGAAGGGTGATATGATGGGCGTTGCCGGATCTTTAAATGATGCCGGTTCAATCACTACCCCAGTTAAGTCATTCTGGCCAAATGATTATGGATTATATAATATGGCTGGAAATGTGAACGAATGGGTTGCTGATGTGTATCGCCCTCTTTCATTTGAAGATGTAAGTGGATTTAATCCTTTCCGCGGAAATCAATATGAAAAACTTTATGAAAATGTTGACGGGCGTCCTGAAATTGATAGCCTTGGCCGTCTAAAATATGTTCCTATCACTGAACAAGATGCTGAAAACAGGTACAATTACCGGAAATCTGATTACAGGAATTACCGTGATGGCGATCTGCAATCCACAATGTTTTATGATGAAAAGGATACAACAAGTGAAGTATTTAAAAATGGATCCACAAACATGTATGTAAATAACCAATATGAAAAATCATCACTCATTAATGATAATGTGCGTGTGTATAAAGGAGGATCATGGAAAGACAGAGCTTATTTCCTCAGTCCGGGAACACGTAGATTCCTGCTTGAAACAGAAGATCGTGATGACCTGGGATTCCGTTGTGCAATGACCCGTGTTGGTAGCCCCGCTGGATATTAACAGAAATAATATAATCACTTAATAGGAAAGAGGCTGTCCTGAAAAGACGGCCTCTTTCATGTTCAAGGTTTACGAAATATGAACATCGAAAAGCTGTATCAGATTTACCTTGTCAGTACCGGAATAAGCACAGACTCAAGAAAAAGTTATCCGGGTTCGCTGTTTTTCGCTCTTAAGGGTGAGACCTTCGATGGGAATAAATTTGCAGGAATAGCATTATCAAAAGGATCCTCTTTTGCTATAGTGGATGATGAATCATTGCATGGCCTGGACAAACATATATATGTTAAAAATGTCTTGAAAACCATGCAGGAATTAGCAAAATTACACCGAAGACAATTGAATATTCCTATACTCGCTATCACAGGATCAAATGGGAAGACTACTACCAAAGAGCTTTGTCTTTCAATTCTAAGTAAAAAGTTTAAAGTATCAGGAACAAAAGGAAACCTGAACAATCATATTGGGGTCCCTATCTCAATTCTCTAAATAAAAGATGAAGAAATCTCAATTATTGAGATGGGGGCAAATCATCCCGGAGAAATTACTGCACTCTGTTCCATTGCTGAACCAGGATTCGGATTAATTACCAACATTGGGCTGGCTCACCTTGAGGGATTTGGATCCTTTGAGGGTGTCCGCAAAGCTAAAGCAGAGTTATTTGATTTTTTGAAAGATAATCTTGGGCTCGCATTTTACAATGCTGGAGACAAATTACTCGCCGATTTGGTTGAGGAGAAAAGAATATCCTCTATCCCATTTGGCGACGTATTTGAGTCAATTTGTTCAGGAAAAATTACCGATTCCGACCGATTTCTTTCTGTGGAATTAGATTTTTATGAAGCTGGGAAGATACCCATTTATACGAAACTGATTGGCAGTTATAACCTTGAAAACATTGTTGCTGCATGTGCTGTTGGAAAATACTTCGGAGTTGAGCCCAATGATATTAAAAATGCAATCGAGCAATATTCTCCTCCAAATAATCGCTCACAATACATCTCAACAAAAAGAAATAAAGTTATTCTGGATGCCTATAATGCAAATCCAAGTAGCATGAAGGCTTCTATCATGAACTTCCTTGCAATGAAGGAACCCCTTGAAAAATTTATGATATTGGGGGATATGCTTGAACTCGGAAAGTTTTCTCAAAATGAACATGAAGAACTTTTATTTATGCTTGAAGCTAAAAATATTAAAAATGTATATCTCGTCGGTCCTGAATTTTATATTGTATCAAAAAGATTCCATTTCACATGTTTTAAAAGTGTAGAAGACCTCATGGAGCATTTTCAGAAACATCCTGTAAATGAACACCTTATTTTCCTTAAAGGAAGTCGGAAAATAGCTCTTGAAAAACTTCTCGAAGTCCTTTAACCCCTTTTCTATCTCAATATATTATCAACTCAATAATTCAGATTTATTTATTTTTATTTCACTGTAAAATAAGTCATTAGAAGTATTATCCAAAGAATATTGTTCTCTACTCAGACAAATTCACGGCTTTGGGTATATCCATTTTAATGATTTAAAAGTGTATTTCTTTCGGAGAAAATATTCAAATACAATACTTGTTTTAAGAATTTGTCGATGTGAATAGCTAATTATGAATTTTTGTTCAATCTTTCTAAAATCATTATAATATTTTCTTTGTCTGAAAAAGGCATAATGTGCTTTTAATATAGCAAAGATATCCCTTAAAGAACCCTTAAGTAAAAAGCGAATAATTGATAGGAAATCGAACAAAATTCGGACGGTCAATATCTTTAATAAGTCTTCTGGAGGAAGATTTTTATAAAGAAGGAAAAGGTTATTTCGAAAATTTAAAAAGGTTTTTCGGGGATTACCCTGAGGAAGTGTACCTCCTCCAATATGATATACTTCACTTTTGGGAGAAATCATTATTTTATAACCCCTGTTTTTTAACCTCCAACATAGATCAATTTCCTCCATGTGAGCAAAAAACATGGGATCTAAACCTCCTGTCAGTTTAAACAAAGGGCCTCTGACCATAAAACAAGCCCCAGATGCCCAAAATATTTCCCTCGCAGAGTCATACTGTCCAAAATCGTTCTCAATACTATCAAATATTCGTCCCTGGCAAAAAGGATATCCGTATTTATCAATAAATCCTCCTGCTGCACCTGCGTACTCAAAAAAAACAGAATGATGATAAGACTTTATTTTGGGCATACATACTGCTATCAAGGTATCTGATTCCATCATTTGAATCAGTGGTTGAAGCCATCCTTCCGTGACTTTAACATCCGAATTTAACAGTATGAAAAATTCAGATTCAATACTACTCAAAGCAAGATTATACCCTTCGGCAAATCCGTAATTTTTGTGAAGAAGTATTACCTCAACACTTGGTAAATTTTTATAGATCCAGGTAACTGATTCATCAGTAGATCCATTATCAGCTACAATTATCTTTACTTCACTCATGCTACTGTGATCAACCACTGAGGGCAGGAACATTTCCAGGAATTTTTTTCCATTCCAGTTTAAAATTACAATAGCTACCTTTGTCATGCATTAACCATTAACTGATTGATTGCACCGAGAAATTCATCAAATATATTAGCATTGGATGCAATAATCTCACCTCCAAAGAGGTAATTCTCTCCTCCTTTAAAGTCAGATACCCTCCCTCCTGCTTGCTTAATAATAATAGCACCTGCAGCAACATCCCAGGGATTTAAACCATATTCATAAAATGCTTCAAACCTTCCGCATGCGACATAAGCAAGATCAGTTGCTGCGGAACCTAGTCGGCGTAAACCATGTGAGTTCTCCATGAAAAACTTTACAGTTTTCATGAAATTATCCAGATAAATATAGTTATAATATGGAAATCCAGTAGCAATCAGCGAATCATCAATCTTACCTGCCTTGCTCACATTTATTTGATTACCATTTAAATATGCTTTCCCTCCTTTCCAGGTATAAAAGCATTCATGAAGACTCAGCTCATATATAACACCAAGTACAATTTCATTGTTTTGCATCAGCGCAATACTGATAGCATAAGGAGGTAATCCATGAATATAATTTGTTGTTCCGTCGAGAGGATCAATGATCCAATTATATACAAGACCTTTTTTTGTGTTTGATTCTTCCTCAGCAATAAATCCGGATGTCGGAATTAATTCTAATAAACCATTTACAAGCATTTCTTCGGAGGATTTGTCGACATATGTCACATAATTATGCAGGCCTTTGGATTCAATAGCAATTTTATTTCTATTTTTAAGTTCAGATAAAATAAAATCACCGGCGATTTTAGCAAGTTCAATAACATCCATGCAGATACTTTCAAGTTTCATAATATAGTTCAAGAATTTAAGTTTATCTGAATTATTAACATCGCAAGAGTGAGGGGGAATAATTTTAAAAGCGAACCAGTAGTTGAAAAGTTTTTAAATAAATCATTATTAATTCAATTTAAACATTTCCGGTGAATATAGTCCTGAAAAATACTTTATAATCAGGATCTCATCTCACTCAATCTCTTATAATAATTATATAATTCGATCTGTGACCGGATAGGTTTTTCACCATCTTGTCTTTTATAGGGATTTGATTGATTCTGGTCAATTATCCGAGATTTTACATTATCCTTTAACTGAATATCAATAATGTGGCGTAACTCTGCCTTTAAATCCTTATCGAATACAGGAGCAGATACTTCAATCCTAGTATCAATGTTACGTGTCATCCAATCGGCTGATGAAATATAATATAATTCATCGTTATTATTACAAAAAACAAAAATCCTGCTATGCTCTAAAAACCTGTCCACAATACTGATTGCCTCTATGTTTTCGCTCTGACCTTTTATTCCAGGAATAATACTGCATACTCCACGGATGATAAGTTTAATTTTAACTCCTGCATTATTAGCAAGGTAAAGCCTTCGGACCATATCTGTATCGACCAGATTATTAGCTTTTATGAATATAAATGCTTCCTTCCCTTTTTTAGCATTTGCAATCTCATTATCGATAAGCGCGGTAAGTCGTTTACGCTGATAATTAGGAGATACAAGTAAATGTTTATAGTTATAATTTTTAAAAGTATTATCAAAAAAATCGAATACTTTCAGAACTTCGGAGCAAATTCTTTTATCTATTGTTAATAATAATAGGTCAGAATATACCTCAGCTGTACCCTCATGGAAGTTTCCTGTTCCTACTGCAGCATAATTAACAGTCCGTCCGTTTTCAATTCGTGTAATCAAGGTTAGTTTGGAATGTACTTTTAATCCTCTGATCCCAAAAGTTACCATGACCCCTGCTTCCTCAAGCAGCTTTGAGAAATAAATATTTGTTTGCTCGTCAAACCTTGCCTGAAGCTCAATATTTACCATAACATTCTTGCCGTTTAGAGCAGCATTAATAAGTGCGTTAATTACAGCTGAATCCTTGGCTACCCTGTAAAGACAGGTTTTAATAGAGGTTACTTTCGGATCCATAGAAGCTTCGCGGAGCCAGTTCATATAATGCGTGAATTTCTGGTAAGGAAAATGAAGTAAGACATCTTTCTCTTTAATAATTTCGAAAACACTAGTTTCTGATTTAATTCTTGGATGGCTTACAGGTGGAAGATTTTCATATTGAATATGTTTTTTACCCAAATTAGGGAAATTCATAAAATCTCTAAAATTATGATACCTTCCTCCAGGTATCAGGCTGTCATCCACATCTAATTCAAGTCTTTTCTTAAGGTAATTAAGCAAATCTGCGGGCATCTGATCATCGTAAACAAATCTGACAGGTTGTCCTTTTCTTCGACTCTGTACACTTTCATCAATTTTTTCAAGAAAACTTTTTGAAAGGTCATTATCAATGTCTAATTCAGCATCTCTGGTTAACTTTATAGTATAAGCCTCGAAATGTGTAAAGTGAAACTGGGAAAATATGCGGCTTAATCCAAACCTTATTACATCATCCAGTAGAATAATATATTTTCTACTTCGAATAGGGAAAACAAGAAAGCGGCCAAGCCTTTCTGAGGGGACTTCAATAAGGGCATATTCATCGGCAACTTTAGGATTTTTTCCTGACATTTTAATAGCCAGGTAAATGGATTTATCTTTTAACCTAGGAAATACCTGCACATAATGAAGCATAATTGGAGATAAAACGGGAAGGACCTGCTCCAGAAAGTATTTTTGAACAAACTCTGCTTTTTTCCGTGTTAACTCCTTTTCATTAATTAGAATTATCTTTTCCTTCTCCAGTTCTTTTTGTAAATCTATGTATATATTAAGAAATTTTTTCTGCTGTCTGATCACAGTTTGCTGAATCCGATTCAGTACTTCCTTTGGTCTTTCTTCATATAATTTCCCTGTTTTAACTTGAACATCAATCATCCTTTTTATTGTTGCTACCCTGACTTTATAAAATTCATCGAGATTATTTGAAAAAATTCCAAGGAAACGAATTCTTTCAATTATTGGCACATTCGCATCATCTGCTTCCTGCAGCACTCTTTCATTGAAAGAAAGCCAGCTTATTTCCCGGTTAATGATCTTGTTGGGCCTCATACTTCAGCAAAGATAAAATTTCTATTCATTTGACGGAAAATCAAATTTTTCATCAATAAGGTTGTTCCGTCCAATCCTTTTCCAGTTATCCGTATTAAAAACAAGCAAAACCATCCCGGATGTAGGAAGATTACTTATTGAAAGGTTCGATAGGATATTAACCAGTCTAGTAAAGCCTGGGTTATGTCCGAATATCATTAATGAATCAATATCCGCTGGTGTTGTTCCAATAATATTAACAATTTCTGATGCGTCCGCATGAAAAAGTTCCTCACAAATAATTATTTTCTCTTTGAAAACTTCAAGAATTCGTGAGAAAATTATCGCGGTATGGATTGCCCGTATTGCAGAACTGGTAATTATTCGCTGTGGAATTAACCCCTGTTTCTTCATGCGCCCTGCCATATCAAATGCATCTCTAACACCTCGCTCTTTCAATGGTCGGTCTATATCAGCCAATGATTCATAATCCCATGAAGACTTTCCATGTCTTACAATGATAAGAGTTTTGGAACTTACCATAAAAATATTAAATAAGTAATTAAATAACCACCCGACCTCCTTCCTATGTGGTTTATAAATTTACACTCAATATTGGATAAAGCAAAAAACCAGTCAGGTTAATTGCAAACACAATACTATCAAGTTTTATTATATTCAGTAAACAGGCCTGAAATGATTTTATAATGAATATATACATCTAAAGCAGATTGCTTGCCAGATCAGCGAGATAACTTCTTTCACCTTTAACCAGATTTACGTGAGCAAAAACATTCTGACCCCTCATCCGGTCAGCGAGATATGATAAACCGTTTGATTTTGTATCAAGATACGGAGAGTCAATCTGATGAATATCCCCGGTAAAAATTAATTTTGTTCCTTCTCCGGCCCTGGTTATTATTGTTTTTACTTCATGAGGAGTAAGGTTTTGAGCCTCATCGACAATAAAAAAAATCCGGGATAAACTCCGACCTCTGATAAAAGCAAGTGGGGTGATTACTAGTTTTTCTGTAGTCAGCATTTCCTCAATTTTTGTATTCTCTTTACTTTGTGGAGCATACTTCTGTTTAATCACAGAGAGGTTATCGAATAATGGTTGCATATAAGGCCCAATTTTTTCATCCACATTTCCAGGTAAATACCCTAAATCCCTGTTTGATAGAGGAACGATAGGTCGAGCTAAGAATATTTGAGTGTACATTTTTCGCTGATGCAAGGCTGCTGCTAATGCTAAAAGCGTTTTACCAGTACCAGCTTTCCCTGTTAAAGCAACCAGTTGAATTTCTGGCCTTAACAGGGCATCTAAAGCAAATGTTTGTTCAGCATTCCGTGGTTCTATTCCAAAAGTTTTCTGTTTCTCAACCCGGTTAATTACTTGATTAAATGGATCGAAATGAGCGAGTGCACTAACATTATCCTTTTTGCAAATAAAATACTGATGTGAGACCGGTTCTTGCTTTAGCCCGAATTCTTTTATTCCAACACCTTCAAATTGTTGATATAATAAATTAATCACCTCCTTCGGTGTATCTTCAAGTACTTCTACTCCGTGGTATATATCTTCGATATTTTGAACCTTATCATTCTGATAATCCTGTGCTACGATTCCCAGCGATTTTGCCTTCATCCGTAAATTAATATCCTTCGTAATCAGTATTACCGGACGGTTTTTAAACTTCGCATATACATGTTCTGTAATAGCAAGTATCCTATGATCAGGGGTATTTTCCGGAAAAGAATTCAGTAATTTTTCTGAAAAGGCTTTCCCGGTTTCAATTGACAATTTTCCCATTCCTTTTCCAAGAGGTAATCCACCATTAAAAAGCAGATCCCCTGAAATTTTATCCAACTCACGTGTAAATTCCCTTGCATGATAGTTGATCAAATCATTCCCTTTTTTAAATTTATCAAGTTCTTCAAGAACTGTGATTGGAATTATGATATCATTTTCCTGAAAATTATATATACACTTGTAATCATGGAGAATTACATTGGTATCGATGATGAAAATTTTCTTTAATTTCTTCACTGGATTTTTTTTAGTCAACCTGATTCCTTTTAATTTTGTTTTCAATTACTCCCACATTTTTAACTAATTCACTATTTTGCATCTGCTTAAACCAGTTACAATCACAATGAAATATTTAAATACTCGGAATTGTATTCAAAATCTTTTACCCTACTAAAAATATATTTAACTTTTCAATCTTAAATTCTAAAATAAATTGAATTCAATTACTTCTATGTTGAGGAAATAATCAATTCCGGATTTAAACTAATTTTGACGAAAGTAAAAATAATAAAATTCCATACCTTCATATCGTTAATAAACTGTTGATAACTCAGTATCTATAAATATCCACATGGACTTCCTTGATATAATTATGAATCGCAGGAGCATCAGAAGATTTAAAAATATAATGGTAGAGAAGGATAAAATTGATGCTCTTATTCAGTCAGCAATGTTTGCTCCCTCTGCTGTAAACCGGCAACCATGGCATTTTATCGTAATTGATGATCGGACCATGATGACCAGGATAATGGAAATGCATCCAAATTCCAAAATGCTCGAAAGTGCCAGCCATGCTATCCTGGTATGTGGTGATGAAATCCTTCAACATGGTCCGGGATACTGGATTGCTGATTGTGGTGCTGCTACCGAAAATATATTACTCGCTGCAAAATCAATGAATTTAGGTAGCTGCTGGATTGGTCTGTACCCAAGAGAAAACAGGATGACTTCTTGTAAAGAAATTTTCGGGCTTCCTTCACATGTTCATCCTTTTGCCCTCATTGCTATAGGTTATCCGGATGAAATAAAAGAAAAACCGGAAAGATATAAACCTGAGAGGGTTTTCTATAATCGCTGGAGCAATCCTTATAAGTAATGAATTATAAAGAGAGTCTGAATTTCCTGTTTGCAAGTCTTCCCATGTATCAAAGGATAGGCCAGGCAGCATATAAGGCAAATCTTAATAATACTATCGCTCTGGATACATATCTTGGGAAACCACATAAAAAATTTAAGAGCATTCATATTGCAGGGACAAATGGTAAAGGTTCAGTTTCTCATATGCTTGCAGCAGTATTACAGGTAGCCGGATATAAAACCGGACTCTACACGAGTCCACATCTTAAGGATTTCAGAGAAAGAATCAGAGTAAATGGAATTATGATAGACGAAGACTATGTTGCTGAATTTATTACCAAGAATCTTGGATTTATAAAAAAAATAGAGCCCTCATTTTTTGAAATGAGTGTAGCTCTTGCATTTCAATACTTTGCAGATGAAAAAGTTGACATCGCGATTATTGAAACCGGTATGGGAGGTCGTTTAGATTCGACAAATATCATTCATCCATTAGTTTGTGCTATTACAAATATAGGACTTGATCATACTCAATTTCTTGGGAATACTATTCCGGATATTACTGCGGAGAAAGCCGGGATAATTAAATCAAATGTTCCAACCGTGATTGGTGAATGGCAGGAGGAGACGGATAATATATTCTCTGTTTTTTCTAAAAAACTACATTCAGACCTTTATTATGCTTCTGTCATTTATCAGATAAGTAACATTCTATTAAGCAAAGACAGAATGCAGGTCATGAATGTGAATCAAGGAAATAATTTACTGTATGAACGCCTGAAACTAGATTTACTGGGACAGTATCAAAGAAAAAATGTCCCAACAGTGTTACAAATCCTCGAATTATTAAAAACATTTGGATTTTCAGTTTCAAAACAGGTGATATATGATGCATTAAGTAAAGTAAAGCCACTTACCGGGTTAAGGGGTCGATGGGACGAAATAGCTTATAATCCCCTTATAGTATGTGATACTGGACATAATATTTCCGGATTGACCGAAGTCATGAATCAAATCATACAGATCCCTTATAAAAAGTTACATATTGTAATTGGACTGGTGAGTGATAAAAACCCGGATTATATTTTTCCTCTCTTTCCTCCTGATGCTGAGTATTATTTTACCAAAGCTGAGATTCCCAGGGCTTTTGATCCATTAGCTCTAAAAGAATCTGCAAAAAAATATAATCTAAGAGGGAATACATATCCATCTGTCATTTCAGCAGTTGATTCAGCGAAAGCTAAAGCTGGAAAGGAGGATCTTATATTTATTGGAGGGAGTAATTTTATAGTAGCAGAAGCATTGCCTTAAATTAATAAATTATATTCCATACTTTTACCTCTATTAATCCTTTCCATATGAGCTGATAAAACCATTTTCTTTTTTCTATTTTTGTAGTTTATTGAACAGCTATCGTATTTTAATAAATGCATTCTTTGAGAAATTTGATTATTTAGTACTAATTTATATTACGATTAAAGACAAAATCCAGGAGAACAACCTGAGTGGTAAAATGGCTTGGTCTTGAAATTTTCTTGCTCTGAGGAAGAAAGTTCACGAACAAAGTGAGTAACATAGTTGTATCTGGATAACAAAAATAAGGAGAAATGCCAGAGTGGTCGAATGGGACGGTCTCGAAACTTTCTTACTGTGAGGAAGAAAGTTCACGAACAAAGTGAGTAACATAGTTGTACATGGATAACAAAAATAAGGAGAAATGCCAGAGTGGTCGAATGGGACGGTCTCGAAA
>CAZKMG010000036.1:0-16217 GCA_964553465.1 uncultured Bacteroidaceae bacterium | reverse complement strand
GAAGCATATGATATGGTTCATTATGGCTTCGATCTTTCTGAACAATTCAATTTGCCGGTTTTACTGAGAATTACTACACGACTCGCACATTCAAGAGCAGTTATTTATAGAAAAAGAGGTCGTGGACAGAATAAAATTAAACTCCCGTCAGACCCAATGCAATTTATTCTGCTTCCTGCGATAGCAAAGGAAAGATATCGGAGATTACTAAATATTCAAAATAAATTGGTTTTTGAATCAGATAATTCGAAGTATAATGTTTTAATCGATGGGAAAAATAAGGAATTGGGAATTATAGCATGTGGTATTGCTTATAATTACTTTAAAGAAAATCAAGAAAAGTATAATTTACAATTTCCGGTCCTAAAACTAGTTCAATATCCGATTCCTCCGTTATTAGTCAAAAAGTTTACCCATAAAGTAAAGGAAATTCTTGTCCTGGAAGAAGGTTATCCAATTGTTGAAGAAATGCTGAGAGGATTTTTTAATTCTCCATTTGTGATTAAAGGCAGGATGGATGGCTCCATCCCAAGGGATGGAGAGCTTAATCCAAATATTGTCTCGATTGCACTTAAAATAAAACAACGCAATACAGTAAAAATTCCGGATATTGTGGTGAACAGACCCCCGGCACTTTGTAAGGGATGTAGTCATTCAGATATGTATATTGCTCTTAATGAGGCAATTGCGTATTATGGAAAAGGAAGGGTTTTTTCTGATATTGGATGTTATACATTAGGTGCATTAAGCCCATATAACACGATTAATTCGTGTGTGGATATGGGCGCTTCAATATCAATGGCCAAGGGGGCTTCTGATGCAGGTCTTATACCTTCAGTCGCTGTCATTGGAGATTCCACTTTCACTCATTCCGGAATAACCGGGCTACTTGATGCAGTCATCGAAAATAGTCCTATAACGGTCATTATTTCTGATAATAGTACTACTGGGATGACTGGTGGCCAAAAGTCAGCTGCTACCGGAAGGCTGGAAAAGATATGCCTGGGAATTGGAGTGGAATCTGAACACGTGATAACCATTGAACCTTTGAAAAAGCATCATGCAATTAATGTAGCTATCATTACTCGGGAACTTAAATATAAAGGTGTTTCAGTTATTATTTCTCAGCGAGAATGCATTCAAACTGCCATCCGCCGTAAGAAAGAATTAATTAATAAATAATGAATTGATGAAATATGACATGCTACTGGCAGGGGTTGGAGGACAAGGAATTCTTTCCATCGCAACAGTGATAGGCTTTGCTGCTATTCATAGTGAACTTTTTATAAAACAGGCTGAAGTACATGGCATGAGTCAAAGGGGGGGAGCAGTTCAGTCTCACCTGAGGATTTCTGACCATGAAATTGCCTCTGATTTGATCCCGAAAGGAGATGCAGATATGATACTTTCTGTAGAACCCATGGAATCACTGAGATACATCCCTTACCTAAAACCAGACGGTTGGCTTATTACGAACATCGCACCCTTTATCAATATGTCTAATTACCCGAAAATCCCTGCAATAATTGAAGAAATAAAAAAAATCAGCAATCATATAATTATAGATGCTGACAGCATTGCTCATAAGTTGGGCTCAACGAAATATTCTAATATTGTTACTCTTGGGGCAGCCAGCAATTGTATAATTCTTCCTGAGGATCAACTAATTACTGGAATTGAGCGAATTTTTTCACCTAAAGGAAAGTCGGTGGTTAAATTAAATATTCAGGCTTTTTTAGAAGGGAAAAAGGCTGGGGAAATTTATCATTCGGGAGGAATTATTATTACTGATTAATATTAATATTTCAAATGTTTGTGAATTTTATATAAAATTTTTCATAATAAATTAGGATATGCATTTTTTTACCGCCCATCAATTAAATCAGCTCAAATCAAAAGGTATATCTTTAGAGACTGTAAATGCTCAACTTTCGATGTTTCGTAAAGGTATTGAGCCTGTACTAATTGATAAGCCTGCCATTCCGGGTGATGGAATCGAAGTATTCAACGAGAATGAGGAAAATCACTATATCAGGAAATTCAGGGATGAGGCCCCCTTTCACTCTGTTATTAAGTTTGTTCCTTCATCGGGTGCTGCATCAAGGATGTTTAAGTTACTTTTTGAATTTCAAAATGATATACACAGCCAACCAAACATAGATCTATCAATTGAGAGCAACTCTCAGATTAAGCACTTTTTCAATGATCTTAATAAATATCCCTTCTTTTATGACCTGGAAGAGATCTGTACTAAAAAGGGTATAAATGTTGGCAAATTGCTCTCCAAAAGAAATTATAAAGAGATACTGGATTTAATTTTAAATCCTGCAGGGCTTAATTATGGTGTACTTCCTAAAGCTTTGTTGAAGTTTCACTTATATGGAAACGACTCAAGAACCTCATTCCACGAGCACTTGATAGAAGCATCAGGATATTTGAAAGATGATAAAGGTCGGGTAAACATGCATTTTACTATATCCCCCGAACACAGGGCAATGTTTAAAAAACATGCAGATCAACTTACAACTTCATTTTTTAACCAAGATAATACAGATTTTTCTCTCAGTTTTTCTGAGCAACATCCATCTACAGATACTATTGCAGTTTCAATTGATAATCAGCCTTTTATAATTGATGGAGAATCATTGTATTTTCGTCCTGGAGGACATGGAGCACTAATCAATAATTTACAGGACATTAAACAATCCATTGTGTTTATTGGTAATATTGATAATGTAGCGCCTGACCGTATTAAACCTTTAAGGATTAAGTATAAACAATTGTTGGGAGGTGTATTACTTGAGCGGGTTCAGAAAATACATTCAATCCTGGAAATTCTTGAAAAAGGTCTGTCAGGAAAAAGAATACAGGAAATCACAGATTTTATCCGCAAATTTATTTCAGATGAAAAGGCCAGACAATTTGATAAATTAAAGGGTGACCTGTTAATAAAAAATATCCATAGTTTTTTAAACAGACCCATCAGGGTCTGCGGAATGGTTAAAAACACTGGTGAACCTGGAGGAGGCCCTTTCTGGATAATAAGTAATAAAGGGGAAATATCTAAACAGATCATTGAAAGCAGCCAGATAAATATGAATGATAAATACCAAAAGGAATTATTTAATAGCTCCACACATTTTAATCCTGTTAATATGGCTTGTTATATAAAAGATTATAAAGGACGAGCATTCAGACTAAATGAATTCGTTGACCCGGAAATGGCATTTATCAGTATCAAATCTCAGGAAGGTAGGGCACTGAAAGCACTGGAACTTCCTGGATTATGGAATGGGGCAATGGCTGGATGGCTAACTTTCTTTATAGAAGTGCCCAAAGAAACATTCTCACCTGTAAAGACAGTCTTTGACTTACTAAGGCCAGAACATTTATCACATCAGTAGATTTAAAAAAATTTCGCACGTCGTGTGTATAAAAGATATTTAACATTAAATTAAGCATAACATAACATTACGATAAACAGTTTTATTTCCATTTGAACTAAATTTCGTCATTTTGTCAAAATGAACAAGTTACTTAAGCTTTATTGCAGTTTTTTCGGAATTAGATTGAAATTTTATACTATAACCATTATAGTCAGATAATTTATTTTTAATTTCACCCAGATATCATATTATGCGGATACCATATTAACTTAAGAAATGGACTATAGTAATTTCAAAGTTCTCCTGGTCGATGATGAAAAAGATATTCTTGAATTTATCGGCTATAATCTATCCAGAGAAGGTTTCAAAATTTATACTGCTGAAAATGGTTTTGAAGCTATTAGAATTGCAAAGGAGTGCATGCCGCATCTGATTCTTCTTGATATAATGATGCCTGATTTAGATGGAATTGAGACTTGTGAAGAGATTAGAAAAATACCAGGACTTCAGAATGTACTCATTGCATTTCTTACTGCTCGCGGAGAAGATTATTCCCAGATTGCTGGCTTTGAAGCAGGTGGGGATGATTATATTACAAAGCCTATTAAACCTAAATTATTAGTTAGCAGGATTAAAGCATTGCTAAAGCGAGCTGATAAAAACGCTCAGGAACTTATTGATATCCGTGATTTAGGATTGAATAATGATATAATCATAGATAGGGAGAAATATATTGTAATGCTCAAAGGAAAGGAAATTGTCTTGCCAAAAAAGGAATTTGAATTGCTTAGCCTCATCATTTCAAAACCTGGAAGAGTATTTACTCGAGATGAAATCTTTCATCAAGTTTGGGGTGATAACATTATTGTTGGGGATAGGACCATCGATGTCCATATTCGAAAATTGCGGGAAAAACTAGGAGATAAATATATTAAAACAATAAAAGGTGTAGGTTACAAATTTAAATCCTGACACACCTTCATTTTCTTATTAAAAACAATACTTCTGCACTCCTAAGTTTGAAATCAGATTATTTGCGTGCCCTGACAGTAGTTTTTTGATTAATCCAGCATCCAACAGCATATTCACTCCCTTCAGGGATGCTTCTGAAAAACAAATCTTCTTTGCTTGGAAAGAATTTTGAATAATCATCGATCAGATTATTTGCTTTATCTGCGATAGAAGGATCGACCACTTTTGCTTTAATACATTTGTCAACAGCTGCCCAGAAAATGGTACTTTTAGTAAAAGGATCATCGCTACAGTCTTTGATCCCATCAATGTATGCTCCGGCTATTAAAAGGTAAGGTTCGCCCCAATTAGATTTTTGCTGGATAGCTTTTGTAGCATAATCAACGGCTAATTGTGGATTATTCATTTTTGAATTAGCAATAACAGCCATTTGATAATAATATTGAGCCTTGTTATTCTGATCCTGGTCAATTTCTACGGCCTTTTGAAGCTGAGTCATTGCATTTTTAAATCTTTCTTTTCTAATGTAGAATTTTGCCAAGCTATATGTTTTTTCGACGGAATTATCAGCCTGAACAACTTTTTCATATAATTCGCCATAAAAATCAGAATTCTCACACCCCGAATTTTCCATTAAGGATATAACTAAATTTAATAATCTAGTATCTTGAGATTCTTCACTTACTTTCTTTTTAAAAGCAGTTTCAATAACTGAACAATCTTTAATATTTGCTAAATTTAATAATTCATTGACTCTGGCAGAACAATTTTCAATAATTGCTTTTCTGCTTCCAACAGCGGGTTTCCCATTTAGTGCTCCTGAGATAAGAAGGTAATTGTTTAACAGTTGATCTGATGAGATACTATCATCTTTGAACATTGCAACCGATGTTTCCATGAGAGCTAATAAAACATTCAAGTCAGATTCACTTTTTTCCAGCTCAACCGATTTCTTAAGGACACTGAACGCTTTATTGTATTCATTGCCAAAATATTTTAACATATCTTTTCCTTTGCGGCCTAATACATACCCTTCCTCACCAAAATATTTTATTCTATCATCATAAATCATCATCAAAGTATCAAAATAAGCTTTTTGTAATGCAGGATCTTTAGCCTCTTCAAGCATATCAGTGAAAATCTTTGCCCCATTGATATATATGTTTTTACTTGAAGCAGGACAATTTTTGTATACTTTTCTCCAGGAAATTATGGAATATTCAAGATGATTAATTTTCATAAATTCCGTCAAATTTGACAACTCACTGGCACATTCAATTCTTGAAGCGCTGTCTGGCCCATAAGCAGGATTATTAATCACATTTTGCTGGGAAGAAACAGGATTAATAAAAAAAAGAATAATAAAGGAAATCAACACTATTGAATATAGGTACTTTCGCGCCATAACAATTTTTTTATATTGGTTATCATTATTTAATACAAATACTGTACTAAAATAGCAAAATCTTTAAAAAAAAGTAACCTGGACAAATAAAATATATGTTATTCATGTTCATTAAAGGTATTATATTGTTATAAAAGTTTATTAGGCAGATATTTATATTATCAAAAAAAGTATTATTTTTAATTTTTAGTAGGAATTGTTTGACAAATAAGGGAAGAGAGAGGTATTAATCTAACTCATACCGTTATGAAAACAACCAGATTTATATTGATTATCGTTGCAATCATTGTCATATTGCCTCTTTTGGGTAGATTGCTATGGGAGATTAAAAAAAGCCGTCCAATTAATTTATTGATTATCAATAAGACTGTCCCTAAAAGTTCTGAAAATGAATTAAGAACACTTGACTGGACTTTAAATTTTGAAAAGTTTGTTAAGCCTAATAATGACAATTACAATTACAAAACAGATTATTACGGATTTCATCCGGATATGTCCATGAATGAATTAATGATAAAATCTTTTAGACTCGATGAAATTGATTCATTTACTCAGATATATAATGGTTTGATTTTTATTGATAATTCTGGTGTTGAAATAGAAGAGAAAGGTAACCCGGGGAAAAAAATGCGATATGGTGGATTAAATCAGAATGATTATATTTTACTCAAGGGAATGATTGCACAAAATAAATTGGTTTTTGCTGAATATAATTTTTTCTCTGAACCTACTGTAGACTTGGTCCGCTTTAATACTGAAAAATTAATTGATATATATTATTTAGGATGGAAAGGAAAATATTTTAATAACCTGAAGTACAAAAGTGTAGAAAAAGAAATATCAAGTAGATGGATTGATATTTATAAAAAACTTGAGGGAAAAGATTGGACATTTAATGGACCTGGCATTATTTTAATGAATGAAGCTCAGAGTAGAATTATCGTTGTACCGAGTTCAATATATATGAAATCTGAATATCCTGCTTTAAGAACATCAGAAGAGCAAAGCAAGGTATATAATTTACCTTCTTCTGTTGCTTTCACAGGTTGGTTCAGTGTTGTCTACCGGGGCAAAAACACGGTCATAAGTGATTTCGATCTGAATCTTAATAAAAAAGGAGTTGAATTGTTGTACAACAATGGACTGGAACCGGTCTTTCCTGCAGTTATTGTTTCCCCAGATAAACGATTTTTCTTTGTTGCCGGTGATTTTTCAAAGACAAATGTCTTAATGGCTGGTTGTAAACTAGGTATCATTACATCTTTATGGATGAATATTGCAGCAAAAATGACAAAAAATCCTAACAAGTTTTTTCAGACGTATTATAACAGTTTACTCTCCTCTATTCTTGATGAGTATTATTCTGAAGTAATAAAACAATAAGATAAAGCAAAAACTATAATAATTTTTATGAGGGGAGCCGGCTTAATTTGTTTATTAACTCGACTTTGTCATTATTCTGTCGGAAAATAATTAATTATTAAAGAATTAAGCGAGTTATTAATGGCACAAAGTTTGAAAATATCACTTATCCAATCAAATATATTCTGGGAAAATATTGAAGCTAATCTTTTGCATTATAATGAATTGATAAGCCTAATCGATTCTAATCCTGAAGTCATTGTCCTTCCTGAAATGTTCACTACTGGATTTACTATGAATACAGAAAGCCTTGCTGAGGGATTTGATGGAAAAACGTTAAACTGGATGAGACTGACAGCATCCAGACATAACTTCGTTGTTACCGGAAGCATAATTTTTAAAGAGGATAATAAAATATTTAATCGTCTCATATGGATGAATCCGGATGGCTCATTTTCAATTTATGATAAGAGGCATCTGTTCAGGATGGGAGGGGAGAAGACTCAATATTCACGGGGTGATTCCAAGATAATTATTACTTATAAAGACTGGAAAATTTGCCCTTTAATTTGTTATGATTTAAGGTTTCCAGTTTGGAGCAGGAATGTTGAGGGATATGATGTTTTAATTTATATAGCGAGTTGGCCTTCAGTGAGGGATGATGTTTGGAAAACATTACTTAAAGCAAGAGCGATTGAAAATCAATGTTTTGTTGTGGGTGTTAACCGAGTGGGAAAAGATGGGCAAGGTATAAGCTATACCGGAGGATCAATGATGTTGGAACCCACAGGTAAACGTTTGAACAGATTAGTCTTGAACGAAGAGGTAATTATAACAGAAACTCTGAATTTCAAAAAATTAGATAATTTCAGAATTCTGAGTTAATCAAAATTATTTCCTTTTAAGCCAGGGGATATTTCTTAAATTATTTTTAGAATTAGGAGCAGCCCCCGCAACTGTCAGTGGATGATTTTTTACTCTGGCAGTCTTCATCATTACAGCCTTCACAACTTCCTTCTGAATGAATATGTCCATGTGATAACTCCTCTTCAGTAGCTTCTCTGACTTCAGTAACTTCACCTTTAAAATAAAGATTTTGTCCAGCCATAGGATGGTTAAAATCCATTGTAACATGATCGTCACCAATACCCCTCACAACCCCATTAAGTCGTCTGCCTTCACGGTCAACCATTGGAACAACATTGCCTATTTGCAGGATATTCATGTCAGCTTTACCCTCAATTTCAAAAACTTGAATAGGTATATCCACTATAGCATTATCTTGAACCGGGCCATATGCCTCATCAGATTTCAACATAAAAGAAAAACTATCCCCAGCTCTTCTTCCTACCAGATTATCCTCAAATTTTGACAAAAGTTGTCCTTTCCCGAAAATAAATGTCAATGGTCTATCAATGTCAAGTGATTCAACCACTTCCCCGTCAATATTATTTTTTCTAAGCTCATAAATAATTGAAACGACTCTGTTTAATGCTGCTTCCATATTTAATAATTAAAATGTTTTATAAAAATCGTGTCAAAGAAACCTTTTTAATCTTTGAATTCAAAACAGAGTAAAGATTTATTTTAATATAAAGCAAAAGAAATAAATCAATAAAAAAATTAAATAATATTGTTTTTTATTTACCTTATGAATTTATGTCTATCCATACCTGGAAAATTAATAAGAATTAATATACAGATTATGAATAAGTTATATATTTATTATTTGTATATTCATATCTAAAACACAAGCTTCATCATATTGTTCAATCTTATTTGAAAGATTTCAATTAAATCTAAAATTATAAAGTTTTTAATCAATCTCCAGAATTCATTTATGTGATAATAAAAATGTGAGATGTAAAAAAACTAATCTTTACACTTTTATAATAATATATTCCAGGTTGTAACATCCAATTACCTGAAGTAAGGAATAATTATGCATGATAAACAGGAAATAAATATATTTTCTTAATAATAATATGAGTCAACCTTTCCAAACATGATTTGAATCCCGATCCTGATTATTGGATTTGAGTTTGGAGACAAGGTGCTGGTGTCTACGTCCCATAAGATTAAAGCGTTCAATTTTATTCGCTGAGAAGTTGTCTGGGATATTCCACCTCCAATAAGAGCTGTATGGAACCAGAACCTGCCGGTTTCAGAAGGAATTAATGCGAAGTATTTATTTTCAAGACTGAGTGCTTCATACTCCAAATGAGTAAGAATTTCAATATTTGACTGTACAGGAAGTATTTCCCCAAGGTTTTTTATAAGTATATAACTGGCATAGGCTCGCGGGCCGTATATATTTGTTTTAAAATTAACGAAATAGTCCCCAGACTGTTTGTAGTACTGATATGTAAAACCTGCAGCAAGACTTAATCTATCGCTTACATAATATCCCAGAACAGGGGAGACTTCGATCCGCGTAATAGTTCCAACAATAAGACCGAAATCGGGAGAAATAAAAAATTTTCCCTGGTTATAATAGTCTTCATCCTGGGCTTTGATTAACTCAGTCGAAATAACAGCAAGCAAAAATAATAGCAATATTTTACTAAATTTTTTCATCTTTACATATTATTCAAAATAGATGAATTAATGAATATAATATTTTCGATAAAGTTATATTTTTATACGAATTTTTAAGTTTTTGATATGGATATTTTAATTACTGGAGCCAGCCGAGGGATTGGAGCGGCATTGACAAGAGTTTTTGCTGTAAAAGGTGATCATCAGATTTTCATCCTTGCGCGAAATAAGGAGAATCTTGAAATGCTCGCCTTTCAATGCACAAAACTTAATAAAAATACTAGAGTTGTCCCGGTTATTTCTGACCTGTCCCTCATTAATGAACTAGAGGGAACAGCAGAAAAAATTCTTTCGTTAACTTCTTCTATTGACATTCTGGTGAATAATGCAGGAATGTCTCTTAGAAAATCATTTGAGGAAATAAATATTAAGGAGGCAGAAGCGATGATGGCTGTTAATTTTTATGCTCCTGCAACGCTGATCCGCTTATTGATTCCTGCACTTTCCATTTCCGGTAGGAGTCATGTGGTAAACATAGGAAGTATGGCAGGTTTCCAGGGAGCCTTAAAATTTAAGGGATTGTCTATGTATGGTTCTTCAAAAGCAGCCCTTGCAAGTCTGACAGAAGCTTTATCCATTGAGTACAAAGACAGAGGGATTTCTTTTAATTGTTTGGCAATTGGAGCGGTACAAACTGATATGTTCCAGGAAGTATTTCCTGAATTCAAAGCACCTCTGTATCCAGATAAGATGGCAGAATTTATTGCAGAGTTTTCACTTAATGCTCATAAATATCTTAATGGTAAGGTTATCCCTGTCTCTCTTGCAAATCCCTAATCAACCATGTTTTCTTCATTATATTCTTTAGGGATAACTTCTCCTTTAAGTACCATCAAGCCGTTCATTGCCAGGGCATGCATTTCATCTTCTCCCGGGTAAATAATTACAGATGCAATATATCCCACCATTTTCTTTATATATTCCACTACCATTGGATTATTTGCAATGCCACCGGTTAAGATAATGGCATCTACTTCACCGCGAAGCACAGTGGCCATAGCCCCAATTTCCTTGGCAACTTGGTATGACATTGCATCCTGTATGAGCATGGCTTTTAAATCTCCATCCAAGGCCATTAACTCAATCTCATAACCTGAATTTGTTCCGAAATATGCCATTAGTCCTCCTTCACCATTAATCATTTTTTTGATCTCATCCAATGTTGCATCTTCTTCAAAACATTTTTTTACTAACTGTCCAGATGGAAGAGTTCCTGTTCTTTCAGGAGAAAAGGGTCCTTCGCCATCCAAAGCGTTATTTACATCAATTACCCTTCCTCTACTATGCGCTCCAATAGAAATTCCCCCACCCATGTGGGCTATAATTAAATTCAGATCCTCATATTTTGAGTTAAGAAGTCGTGCATATGAACGGGCAGTGGCTTTTTGATTTAATGCATGAAATATGGACAATCTTTTAAAATCAGGATGCCCGGCAATACGCGCCACTTCTTCCATCTCATCAACTACGACCGGATCAGCGATAAATGCCCTTGCGTTAGGAAGACTTTTTGCAATATCATCAGCAATAAGTCCACCAAGATTGCTTGCATGGTCACCCAGAACTCCTTCTCTTAAATCTTCCTTCATCCGTTCATTTATAGAATATATTCCTGATTTGATAGGTTTTATTAAACCACCTCTTCCAACAATTGCTTCAATTTTATCTAATTCTATATGTGCATACTTGAGTTCGCTAAGGATAATTTCTTTTCTGAAATTATATTGATCGGTTACCCTATCAAATTTTGATAATTCTTCGTTTGAATGGGGAATTGATTTCAGGAAAATTACTTTAGTGTTAGAATATACAGCAATTTTCGTGGATGTAGAACCTGGATTGATAGCTAAAATCTGTTTAAGTCCCATAATATTTTATTTAGTCTAAGACAGAGGCTAAAGCAATGGAGTAAAGTTTATTCTTATCATTATCAGACCGAGATGTAAGTACTATTGGAGCAATGGCTCCAGTAATGATGGCGGCAGCGATTCCGTCGGATAAAAAGATCAGGGATTTATAAAGTATATTCCCTGAGTTTAAATCCGGTACTACCAGAATATCAGCATCACCTGCAACATCAGAGATAATGCCTTTATGTTCAGCTGCATTTCTTGATACAGCAATATCAAGAGCAAGAGGCCCATCAATAATGCAATCTTTAATCTGTTCTTTTCTATTCATAGAAGTAAGCGTGGCAGCATCCATACTCGAAGGAATCTTGTTATTTATGTTTTCAAGAGGGGCAAGAATGGCTACTTTTGGTTTTCTGCATCCAAGATTGTGAAATACTTCAACTGCATTTTCAATAATGCATACTTTTTCATGAATATCCGGATTAATATTCATAGCAGCATCAGTAATTCCAAGCAATTTATGATAAAATCCGGTTTGTATAAGGGCAAAATGGCTTAATGTATTTTTTCTTTTTAAGCCAGTTTCTTTATCTACAATAGATTTTAAAAGAATCGCAGAGGATACTAACCCTTTCATTAGTATTTCAGCTTTTTTTTCTCTGATCAGCGATACAGCTTTTATGCATGCTTTTTCTGGATCAGGTTCATCTATTAGCTCATACATATCTTTTTTCATGCCAATTGAAGCTGTTAAATGCAATATTTTGCTTGATTCTCCAATAAGGCAGGGTTCCACCATACCAAGATCGTATGCTTGAAATACGGCTTCTAAAACAGCCTTATCGTCCGCTGCTGCCACTACGATATTTCGTTTTGGTATTATTAATGCTCTATGTATTAGTTGATCTATTGCTTTCAGATCCATTTATTTAATTTTAGATTTCAATTTTTCAACTATCCTCTGAGTATCTAATGCAATAACAAGTTCCTCATTGGTAGGGACCACAATAACGGCAACTGTTGAGGAAGGTTTGGTTATTATTATTTCTTTTCCCTGAGCGCCGGCATTTTTTTCTATGTCGAGTTCTATTCCCAGAAAGGATAAATCCTGACAGACATTTTCACGTGTAGAAGGATCATTTTCACCTACACCGCCTGTAAAGACAACAATATCAAGGCCTCCCATCGCTGCAGCATACGCTCCAATATATTTTCTAATCCTGTAATTGTACATTTTTAGTCCTAGAATAGCTCTTTCATTTTTATCTACTGCTGCTGATTCAATTTCTCTCATATCAGATGAAATACCTGTAATACCTAACATTCCACTATGTTTATTAATCAGGGTATTTGCATTCATATGATCTATTCCTTCTTTTTGCATAATATAAAGCAGCACTCCAAGGTCGAGATCACCTGTACGTGTACCCATAATGAGTCCCTCAACAGGTGTTAGCCCCATAGATGTATCAACTGATTTACCATCCTTTATTGCTGTGATAGACGCCCCATTGCCAAGATGACAGGTAATTATCTTCAGGTCTCTGATATCTTTATTTATGATATCGGCAGCTCTGGTTGAGACGTATTTATGACTCATACCATGGAACCCATATCTCCTAAGTCCATATTTTCTATAAAGTGAATAAGGAATAGCATACATATAAGATTCCTGGGGCATGGTTTGATGAAATGCAGTATCAAATACCGCAACTTGATGAACATGAGGTAATAACAATTGCATCGCCTCTATCCCTTTTAAATTTGGCGGATTATGAAGCGGCGCGAGATCAATGCATTCTTTCATTTTTTCAACTACGATATCTGTGACCAGGGCACTTGATTTAAAAGATTCTCCTCCGTGGACAACCCTGTGTCCGACAGCATCTAATTCTTTGAAATTCTTTATACTACCGTATTTTTGACTTTTTAAAATGCCGAGGATATATTCGATTCCAGCCTGATGATCAACAATTTCTCCTTGAAGGGTGACATTTATGCCATCGGTTCTTTCATGTTTGATAAAAGACCCATGTAATCCGATTTTTTCTGCAACTCCTTTAGCAAGGAGCTTGCTGTTTGTCATCTCGAAGAGTTGATATTTAATGGATGAACTTCCACAGTTTAATACAATGATCTTCATTTAATTTTTCTTTAATTATTATGCGATTTATTTAAATTCTGTTGCTGTAATTGCCTGGCTGATAATCTTTCCTTCTTCATACTTATAAAATCCCTTTCCTGTTTTATGACCATGATATCCAGCTCTTACCAATTTTTTGATAATAGGAGAAGCTTTAAATTTCTGAAGACCATATTCGGCATATAGATTATCCATCCACTTGAGTAAATTATCAAGGCCTATCCTATCTGCCATTTCGAAAGGGCCGAAAAGTAAACCATAACCCATTTTCATTGTAATATCGATACATTTAACTGAGGCTACCCCTTCCATGAGGGTTTCGCAGGCCTCATTTATCAGCGTAACGATAAGTCGGCTACTGATATGCCCAGCGGATTCATTCACATCAATAACAGTTTTCTCAAGCATTTTTGCAAATTTTACAACAAACTCATAGGATTGATCGTTAGTTTCAATTCCACGGATAAGTTCTACTATCTTTACATTAGATGCCGGTGCGATAAAATGAAGTCCTACTACTCTTTCCGGATTTTTTAATACGCTGGCGAGTTCCGAAATCATAAGTGTTGAGTTGTTGCTCGTTATTACAGTATGATCTGAAATCACTTTTTCCACCCTTTTGAATACTTCTTTTCTTAACTCCAGGTTTGTACCTGGCTTATTTGAATTAATCGACTCAATTACCAGATCAACATCATGGATTTCATTATAATTTGTTGTCCCATTGATACGTGAGATGATAGCTCTTTTCTCACCCTCTGTAAGTCCCCACTTATCAATAAGGTCATCCAACTGATCCTCTATTTCCTCATTAACTTCCTTGATTCTTTCTTCTGAAACTTCAACAAACACTACTTCCATTCCATGCTGGCTGATCATTCGTGTAATTTCCTGGCCCATATTTCCGCAACCGACCACGGCAACTTTTTGAATGGCTCCCTTTTTTTGCGGTTTTTCAATTAATGCAAAATCATCTAATGTCTCTGGCATTTTAATAATATTAAATTGTTATTATTTTTTATTTATTATAAGTCTGAAGTTCAACAGATTTGGAAATTAAGATTCATCTTTCCTAGATAATCAAATATTTATGCGTAGACTCCCGGATAAATATATTCGTTCATATTTTATTCATTCCTGCGGCCTGGTTTGAAGTTATCGCAATCAAATTTACAATGTCACTTACTGAGCAACCACGCGAAAGATCATTGATTGGAGCCGCCATACCTTGTAACACTGGTCCGATAGCTTCTGCATGTGCCATTCGTTGGACCAACTTATATGCAATATTGCCAGCTTCCAGATTGGGAAAAACCAAAACATTAGCTTTTCCGGCAATTTGACTTCCCGGTGCCTTACTCTTTCCAATAGATTCAATAATTGCAGCGTCTGCCTGTAATTCTCCATCAATTTGAAGTGTAGGATTCATTTCTTTGGCGATACGTGTGGCATTTACTACCTTATCAACAAAATCATGTTGTGCACTTCCCTTGGTAGAAAAACTCAACATCGCAATTCTTGGTTCAAAACCGGCAATATCCCTGGTTGTTTTACCCGTAGCCACAGCAATTTCAGCAAGTTCATATTCTGTGGGATCAGGATGAACAGCGCAGTCTGCAAAAACCATTATACCATCTTCTCCAAACTCTTTATCTTTAAAGATCATAATAAATGCACCTGAAACAACAGTGATTCCCGGCATAGTTTTAACATATTGAAATGCAGGACGCAGTACATCACCTGTTGCATTACGTGCACCTGCAACTTCACCATCTGCGTCTCCCGATTTAATTAACAATGTTCCTAGATATAGAGGGTCTTCTATAAGTTTCGCGGCTTGAGCATATGTCAATCCTTTTGATTTTCGAATTTCAAGCATCAGGTTTATATAAGATTCTTTTTTAGGATGATTGAGAGGATCTATAATTGTGATTTTCTCAATTGATTTTAAACCATATCTTGCAGCATCTTCTAATATTTTTTTTCTGTTTCCTATCAGGATTAATTCGGCAAGACCTTCATTTATAACTATCTCTGCAGCTTTAAGGGTTCTTTCTTCATCTCCCTCTGGTAAGACGATGCGCTGTTTATTTTCTTTAGCCTTTGATTTTATTGATTCTATTAAATCCATTGAATATCAGTTGTTTAAGATTAAAAATCATTCCCTTCAAAATTAAACAAAAAAAAATACAATGTATTCTGAATTGACAATTAATATCAAGTATTTCAAGTGTTATAAAACAATATTCTTAAAACCAAAAATTTGTGAAAAATATTTACTGAAAAATCAATATTAATTTGAAATTAAGAGAAAAAACAGCAAATCCTTAAAATAAGGAAATCGTAATTATTTACTCAATCAAGCTCATTCAAGTAAGTAATATCGAAAGTTGGTATTTCTTGAACAGCATTTCTGACAAAATCCTAAAGTATTGAGAATTAATTTATTTCTTAATTAGAAAATAAGACTACTTTTGCACGCTTAACATTAATAAAGG
>CAZKMG010000035.1:0-16244 GCA_964553465.1 uncultured Bacteroidaceae bacterium | reverse complement strand
TACATAGACCGCTTTCTGATGCATGCTTTTGCCATCAAAAAGTCCTTTTCCTGATATAACTGAAGGATTCGCTTCAAATTTGATCATTAAGGCTATTGCCAAATCCACTGGGGTATTTTGAGCATTAGACAAGGTAAACTCATAAAATGCATAGGGAAGACACATTCTGCTGAAATTTTCAGGATCCCAGGGACAAAAGCCAACCATCTTGACAGAGACACCATTGATGAGACCATAGTTTGCTCTATGTATTGGGAAAATGGCATCATCATCATAGTGTCCATTAACCTGGGATACTTTTAGTGGATCCCTGATTGCTTTTGTACCGCTGCGATTTGAGTAAAACTGAAAACACGCATTTACACCGAGTGTTACATGTTTATTATATCTCTGCATTCCTGCAGGAGTCATATCCGTAAATGCATTTAATATTCCTGTCCATGCGCAATATTTAACTGCACCAGTACCTACACCTCCCAAAGGAGTCCCGGTAGTCCCATCAACCTGTGGGTTCTCCCCACTTTTAATCATAAGCGATGATGCAAAACACAGGTTATTTGTAAGTGAATAAAGTAAAACAACCCTTAGGGTAAGTAGAAAATAAATATTAAAGCGATTATTTTTCATCATACAAAAATTTATTTTAATGTGAGAATCTAGCTTCTATATAGCTGATTATTATATCATTGTATTTATTCGTTGCGTCTCCTTCCTTTTGCGATATAAGCTTAGAGCAGCCAGCTGGCAAGATCTTATTCAAATAAACTAACAATGTTAATAGGGTTTCATCATCTCATTCATTATATACCTGATTTTGAAATCATTCATTCTGGAAAATCAATTATTAACGGATTAGTCCAGTGAATTAGGTTAAAACTTATGATTATCTTTCTTGAAAAATGAAAAGAAATCCAATACATTTAACAATAAATTTAGTTTTCATTTAATCATAATAAAAATAAAAAGACGTAAAATGCAGCAATTAAAGAAAAACTTACCCATTTTTACAATTATTCTCATTCTTTTTACGGGATGTAAGTCTAAAAATCCTGATGAAGAAACCATGACAGGACAAACTCCACAGCTATTTGAAAAAGAAATTATCAAACATCTTAAAGCTGGTTATCTGCTATATCTCCCTGAAAGCTATAATGAAAATAAAGAAAAACTATGGCCAATGATTATGTTTCTTCATGGAAGTGGTGAACGGGGCGATAGTCTGGATCTCGTCAAAATTCATGGTCCTGCAAAAATTGTAGAAACCAGGAAAGATTTCCCGTTTATTGTGATTTCCCCACAATGCCCTGCTGAAGAAGATGGATGGTCGACAGAAGTTCTTAAAGAACTTCTTGACGATGTCTGTAATAAGTACAGGATTGATAAAGACAGGATGTACTTAACCGGGCTGAGCATGGGAGGGTACGGAACCTGGTCCTTTGCCATTGAATATCCCGGCCTGTTTGCTGCTATAGCGCCCATTTGTGGGGGAGTAAGAGACAGACGAATTAACAGGTTAAAGGATACCCCTGTCTGGGTTTTTCATGGCGCTCAGGACAAAACTGTCCCAATAAAGTATTCTGAAGACGCAGTAGATGCCTTGAAAAAAATAGGCGCAGATGTAAGATTTACAGTATATCCCGATGCCGGACATGATTCATGGACAGAGACCTATAACAATCCGGAATTATATGACTGGTTTTTACAGCATAAAAGAAAAGCATCCAATAATTGATCCGGAAATTATTAGACTGTTTTTATTGTAAATAAATGCTGAAATCACTGCTATGTATTTTTTCACTTATGGAAGTATTTAATTTAAATGAAAGGAGATATATCTTATGAAACAGGTTTCAATAATTAGAAATTTGCTACCGGTCATCTCGTTATTCCTGGCATTTATGTTTATCTCCGGTACTGTTAATACATATAAAAAGGGACCGATCCAGGAAAGTGAAATCCGGTTGATTGTCCGTGGAGACGATATAGGATTTTGTCACGCTGCTAATGTTGGTTGTATACAATCCTACAGGGATGGAATTATGCAGTCAGTAGAAATTATGGTTCCTGCTCCATGGTTTACTGAAGCGGTCGAGATGCTCAAAAATAATCCGGGACTTGATGTTGGGATTCACCTCACTGTTACCTGTGAGTGGGATAATTTAAAATGGGGCCCTGTAGTATCAAAGAATGAAGTTTCCAGTTTAGTTGACAAAGACGGATTTTTTTACCCTAGAACTTCCCAGGAGGCTGATTTCCCTCCAAATACTGGCTTTAAAGAGGCTAATCCAAATCCGGCAGAACTTGAAAAAGAACTCAGGGCACAAATTGAAAAAGGACTTTCAAAAATTTCCAATGTGACGCATTTGTCCGCACATATGGGAGCACCTACATGCACACCTGAATTAAGAGCGGTTGTAGAAAAATTATCCCATGAATATAAACTTCCGATAATAGTTCCCGGATCAAAAAATGTCAGAAGTTTTGTGAAAAGCACCTCAACATCAGCCAGTGAAATAGAAAAAAATCTTGTTGAGTTGCTTGAAAACCTTGAGCCGGGAAACCTATATATACTGGTTGAACATCCCGGGATGGATACCCCGGAAATGAGAGCTATCGGGCATTTTAAAAGCAGACATATCGCCCTTCAGCGTGATGGGGTTACTAAAGCCTTTACAAGTGAATGGGTGAAAGATGTGATCCGGCAAAAAGGAATTAAACTGGTGAGCTACGGCGAAATTCTTAAGGAGATGAACCAGTAAGATGTTAATTTGTAAGATCTCTTCACTTTTATTCCTTACCATGTTTTGCTTTGATATTGAAGTTTCAATAAACTAACTGAAATGCAAATTCAAAATATTCTCTTGATAAAGTCAAGGGATTATTTAATTATAAACTTTTTACAACTAATTTTCCCCATTCAGTAGCCCTGTCAAGTTCCCCATCTTTCAAGGGGCCTTCTGTATCTTTAACAAGAAATCCTATGGGAGGAATAACCAGTATTCCACCTCTTTTAACAAGCATAGTTGATAGAGGTTTTGCAGCATATCCAAATAACCGTATGAAGATCTTCAGGAAGCGGGAATTTATATCGGTAACAGAAATCCTTGTATCGAATGCTGATACTTTTATTCCTTTAAGAGCGTTCGAAGGAATTTTATTCAGGAATTCTGTCATCGCCTTTGTTGGTCTGAATCCCTGTGTAGGTGAGCCCACAATTAATAATTCGAAATCGTTTAATTGACCAGGATTAAATTCTGAAACGCGACTGACTTTAACACTATGGTCTGAACTCAGAGAATTATTGATGGCTAATGCAATTTTTTCTGTGTTTCCATAGAAGGAGTCATATAAGATCAATATTTGCATAGTGCATTTATTAACTTATTAATATTAATACCGATATATTATTTATAACCGTGTTAAATAAAAATATCATTTTATTGTCCTTTTAGTGAAATTCATTCGTAAATTTTGTTTTTAGAATCCTTTCAAAAAATAAGCCAATGCTACACCAATATAATTACCCAGAATATATCCAATGATACCACCTGTTATGCCGGTTACGATCACGTCTTTATTTTTCAGGGCGCTGGCTACGAGTGGAACGAAAGGTGGTGAAAAAATGAAAGCAGCTGAAGTGATCAGGAAGTTATCGGAATCAATTCTGAATATCTTGGCAAGGATAAGGTGCAATATGAGGGAGCCAAAATATGCCCAGGTGATAAATAGAATAAGATTCATCATGCCTATATTGAACATAGTACGAAGATCAGCCATGGACGCTACAGTAAGCGAAAAAATGAGGATCAGGTACATCCCCAGTTGAAAAGTTTTTTCTATCCTGTTTAATCTTCTGACCTGTGATGCAACTATCCCAAGAGTAGTGATAGAAAGGATCACAACAACCATCTGGGGAAGTCGCGGTAATAATAAACTCAGTCCTACTCCAATAAGTAGAATAACGAATGATACACCCATGGCAGCCAGGAGAGGCATTACCCTTCCCTTGATCAACATACCTGAAAAATCTTCCAGATCTTCAGTCTCATTTAAAACTATATCTGTATTTAATGTATTCGAGGGCACTTTAAACGGAGGGAGGATATGCCGAAAGATTCTGGGCGCTATCGTGATAAAGAAAAGTACAAGACCGGCACCAACTATCATATCATAAGTACTGACAATGATAAACAGGTTGGCATCTACATTCAGAGCCATTTTTAAAGCAACAAAATTGGGAGTTCCTCCTGTATAGATACCAACAAACATACCTGCCAGCTTCCAGTTCTCAGGTATGGAATCCTTAAATATAAAGAACCCGACTGTCACCATCGTCACTCCAGCAATAATGGCAAGTACAACTGAAATAAAGCCTTTCCCTGCAAATCTCAGCCATCTTTTAAAATTCAATGAAAAAAGCAGTAAAGGAAAAGCCAGTGGAACAACAATGGAAGGTATAATATCCTGAACAGTGGCCACCTGGTTTACAAACCGGTCGTGTTCAATCACTGTTCCCTGACTTATCATAGCTTCCAGTTGTGATTTTGGAAGTGCTGTCTTTCCCTGTAAAGCCAGGCGATATCCATGACTGCCCCTGGGAAGTATTCCAACAGATCCAATGAACAGACCAAATCCATAAGCAAGTACAATGCAGCCAGCCTTTTTACAGACTGACCATTTTTGACACATCCAAATGATAACCAGGGGAAAAGTCAGGAAGAAGATTATGAGAATAATGATCTTAATCATGATAAAACAGATTCATTCTGCAAAGTATGGAAAAAGCATTAAATATCAATGCTGGCACAATAAAATTGAGTTTATCCTTTATTAATAATTTTCATCAACTTCAAAAATTATCAATTTTAAAATGTTCATATTTAATCAGATGATAAATAAGAACTGTAAACTGACGAACAATTTAAGTGATTTCTCAAAATTAATTAAAACAGTTTTTTGCTTTTACTTAAGATTTTAACCAATTTAGATGGTCATTTTTTAAGGAGTGATGCAACATATTTTTTAGAATTAATAAATCCGGAGGACGAGGCATGTTACAAATTTTATCTGCAACCGAAAAAGCTGAAATTCACAGAACCGCAAAAAGGATCCTCAGTGAAATTGGAGTCAGGTTGAGAAATAAAACTATTTATGCCCAGTTACTTGATGCAGGGGGCAAGGCTGATGAACACGATCCATTAAGAGTTTATTTATCAGAAAAAATGGTAGATACATGGTTTTCCCGGTGTCCGAAAGAATTCTCCATAAAAAATAGGAAGGATGAGCCAACTCTTGTTAAAAGTGGGGGCGATTCATTATTCTATACTGCAAATGCCACGCATTATGTCCGCGGTACAGGTAAAAAAGCTGTTGAAATAAGTGCAAAGGAATATATAGACTTCATCCGTGTGATCGATAGCCTTGACAATGTTCATGGAACTGTGGGTACAAGTTTAAAAGAGTATCCCCCTAATTGCAGGGACTTTGCAGGATTTAAGCTGGCTGCCCAATATTCCTATAAACATTTAAGACCTTGTATTTATACCCCATCGGGAGCTGTTGCAATCCTGGAAATGTCGGATGCCATCCTGAATGGCAAGCCCCTTAGGGAAAATATGTTTTTTACACTCGGTTATAGTATTGTAAGCCCATTGACATGGTCAGAAACTTCCCTCGAGCTGTTCGATAAAACCAAAGGGCATGGAATTCCCATAATGATTAATTCGGAACCTATGGCAGGAGGCACTTCACCTGTTACACTGGCGGGCAGCCTTGCCCTGGCTGACGCAGAAGTGATAAGCGGGATCATCATAAACCAGGTACTTGAACCTGGCAGACCATGTTTGTACAATTCAGGTTTTGCACATGTTTTAGATATGCTTACTACCATAGTATTAACAGGCTCACCTGAAAACGCATTATTACAGGCCGCCGGTGCAGAAATGGCACAATATCATAACCTTCCTTCCGTCTCATGGGCACTGAGTGACGCCGTCATGCTTGATTCACAGGCTTCATACGAAAAGCTTCTGACAACACTTGCTCACATACTCAGCAAGGTAAACATGGTATGGGGTATTGGGAATATTGAGACATCAAAGACTATCTCCCCTGAAGTGGCAGTTATTGATAATGAAATGATAGGAAACTGCCTGAGATTTTATTCCGGTATTAAAGTTGACGAGGAACACCTGGCATATGATATCATTAAAGACGTCGTCTTCAAAGGTTCGTTCATTGATACAGAGCATACTTTCAATCATTTCAGGGAGGAGATCAGGTACTCTAACCTGCCCAACCGGACAAACAGGGATAGATGGATGGAAAATGGTTCTAAATCCATCGAAGAGAAAGCTGCAGATTATGTCAATGAGATATTAAGTAAAAAACCTGAAATTTATCTTTCTGGTACACAGATTGAAAAATTAGAAAAAATTCAAAAAAAGTGGATGGAGAGGCTGAATGGGTAGATTTACCAAGGACCATAGACCATGGACTATACCATTGAATTTTTGTTATTTATAAATAAATGGTTTGACTGGTCCCTCTGATTCCAGCATAAATCCTTTATATTTAAGTTTTCAAGAACAAAATCACTGATTCTCATGCTGAAAAAAATTCTTCTATCTTTTGTTAGTATTTTATTTGGTACCATTATTTGGTCGCAGGAATTAAAACTTATCAGCAGGCTTGAAATTTATAATTTAGAGACCAGGAGCAGTACTATCGTCAAACAATTCGAAGGTAAGATTGAAGCCCCTAATTGGACTCCGGATGGAAAATTCCTTGTATATAACAGCCATGGATTAATTTACAAAATCCCGGTTCAGGGAGGGGAACAGGAGTTAATAAATACGGGAAGCATTAAAACCTGTAACAATGACCATGTAATTTCGAAGGATGGTAAATTATTAGCCATTAGCGCTAAAGGTCCAACCGGAAACTCACAGATTTTTGTCCTCCCCTTTTCCGGAGGAGAACCCAGGTTAATAACACCTAAAGGACCAAGTTATCTTCATGGATACTCACCGGATAAAAAATATCTTACATATTGTGCCGATCGGAATGGAAATTTTGATGTGTACGTAATTCCATACGGTCAGGGTTCTGAGATCAGACTCACCGATACACAAGGACTGGATGACGGTCCTGAATATTCTCCTGACGGCAAATATATCTGGTTTAATTCAGTCCGTACCGGATTAATGCAAATATGGCGCATGAAAAAAGATGGCAGCCATCAAACTCAAATCACCCATGATGAAGCTAATTGCTGGTTTCCCCATGTCTCTCCTGATGGTAAAAAAGTTGTTTATTTAACTTTTCACAAAGGAGAAGTCGAACCCGGATCTCATCCTGCTAATAAATATGTTGATCTTCGTCTCATTTCTTCAAAAGGAGGAAAACCTGAAATATTAGTTAAAATTTTTGGTGGTCAGGGGACCATAAATGTTAACTCCTGGTCACCCGACAGTAAAATGTTTGCTTTTGTTAGTTATGAGCTTAACGATTAATTGACTGGCGAATTTTATGTATTCGAAACCACAATCAAATATAATTATCTGTTGGACTAAGTTTTATCAAAACCATTGATATTGCCCAATAAATTGATATAATTATTATTTTTCCAGCAGTTCATTTAATGCAAATTCTGGAAGGATTTCATGATTTCCTGAAAATATGGTTAGTTTGATTCCCTTATATTCTTTTTGAAGGCAAATATCCCTCCCTGATATTTTTCCATATTCGCCTAAAGGCTTGCGGTATTCAAGGAGTGCTAACTTTTCTTCAGTTGATACAAATTTATCCTTCTCTATTACTGATAAATCTGTCAGCAATTTATTGTAAAAATTAATTGATTGTGTGATAGGAACACTTCCTTGTATCCCATCGTAAATACCCGCATATATTTTTAATTCAGTACCCGGGATCTTGAAATTTGGTGTAACCCAGTAGATGGGAGATTTTTCCTTAGCTTTTATCTCATTCAAAACTTCATTTTCTGATCCTGTACATTTAAGAATATCTTCAGCATATTTGTTTCCTCTGATTCGGCTCTCGTGATACCACGCCACCAGATCGGATATTGGAACCCAGGCGGAAAATTTTCTTATTGGATGTTTTGATTTCATAAACATTGCCAGTGTGGCATATCCTCCACCACTCGGTCCAATCATAAAAATCCTGGAAGTGTCAACATTTGCGTTTTTAAGGGCAAAAGTAATGGCATCATCAATATCACTAATTACCAGATTACTGCAACAGGCATCTATACTTCGGTTCAGACCTCGAAAATCAGGATGGATATAATTCAGATCTTCTATTCTGCATAATTCGGATAAAGGATCTTCCTGCCTATAGTCGCCACTCCATGAATGTAAACTTACAATTAGTGGTTTCTGTTTGGATGATTCAGCTCTGTAAAAATAAGCTTTCTGCATACTTGTATCATTAGAGGACCGAATACCTATAATCCTGAACATCTCGGGCCATTTTATTTCTGTTGAATCTTCACGAAAACTGGTAAGCTTGGTTTTTTCCTCTTTAACAGACATCCTTTTAGTCTCCTTTTTACCGATGAATATCCCGGTACCAAAGCCTGTAATCAGGATTAAAAAATATATGATGCCATGTAGAATTTTTATTTTCATTAGATGTAAATTAAATTTAACATTCATAATCATGCAATATCATATAAATACTATAAAGATGCTGAATAAGTTACTCAGTGAAAAGTAAAAATTATTCATCCTATATTACTTTTAAAAATATATGATAATTCCAAAGCCAATTTATTGATATTTAAGCCACATAAGCGACAATTAAAAGTAATATTATTAATTGTGATCTATACATGAATTCAACATATCCAAAAATTAATAATTTGAATACCTGAGAATATTATATTGATATGTAAAATCTGGTAAGACAAATAATTTTTTCATAAAATATAGAAGGTTAAGAATTATTGCTCTATTTTTAAGGTTGATAATACATTGCGCTTATTACTATTGCGAAGCTTAATACTTAATTGCGATTTGAATAGTCTTAAAACAAGATAAATATATGAAAAGGGAAAATCAATTTAATCTGCAACCTGTAATTATGACCATATTACGGATTTTGGTAGGTTGGCATTTTTTATATGAAGGTGTTTCGAAACTTGCCATGGATAACTGGTCTTCTTCTGCATATTTGATGGAATCCAAATGGCTTTTCTCAGGTTTTTTTCATTGGATTATTTCCAATCCAACTGCTTTAGCCATCGTAGACTTTTTAAATGTATGGGGTCTTATCCTTATTGGGTTAGGATTATTTGTAGGAATGTTTACCAGGTTGGCCAGTATCTCCGGGATGATTTTATTAATAATGTATTATTTGGCCAACCCTCCATTCGTGTATTCCAGTGTACCTGTACAAGGACAGTTTTATATCATTAACTTAAATTTAATTGAAGCCCTTGTATTGCTCGTTTTTGCTTTATTAAAGAAAGATACTCTTTGGAGCCTGGATCGTCTGGTTAAAGTCATGATACAACGCCGAAAAGAAAAAATATTTCCAAAGGCTGATAATCATGAAATTTTTGAATCAGGGATAAATTCCAGGCGGGAGTTACTAAAAAATCTTGTTGCCTTACCTGTTTTAGGCGTTGCATTTTTCGGAATGGCAAAAAAGAACGGATGGCTGAGTTTTGAAGAGGATAATCTGGATAAGACAGATGTTCAAACCAGCGCAACGGTAATGTCTGCAAAATTAAAGGATATCAGAGACCTCAAAGGCAAGGTCCCGAAAGGAAAAATCAAGCATGTCGAGTTAAGCAGGATTATGCCTGGAGGCAACCTCATTGCTGGTTTTGCCCATGCACGTGATTTGATTTATGTCTCTCCCCTGATTAAAAGTTACTTTACTGATGAAAAGGTAATTGAGTCCCTCTGGCTTTATGAAGCATGTGGTATCAATACCGTTGTTTTCCGGACGGATGAACAGACTATCAGGATTCTCAAAAAATATTGGGACAGGGGAGGGAAAATCCAATGGCTGGCACAGACCTATCCAAAAGATAATGACTTTTCAAACATTAAGATGGCTGTTGATGCAGGTGCAGTCGGGGCATTTGTTATGGGTGGTATTGCTGACAAACTGGTTTATGAAAAGACACTGGAATACCTGGCTAAACCTATTGAATATATTAGGAGCCAGGGACTAATTGCTGGTACAGCTGGTCATGCCATACAGGTGCCAATGGCCTGTGTTGAAAATGGAATTGAAACTGATTTCTTTATGAAAACCTTCCATCATGACAAATATTGGTCAGCCAATCCCGGCGAAAATCGAAGCGAATTCATGCATAATCTCAGCTACAACAGCATAGACCGCACTCAGTTTCATGATAATATATGGTGCCCTTCTGCAGAGGATGTCGCTGCATTCTTTAAAACCTGTAAAATTCCATGGATAGCTTATAAAGTGCTCGCTGCCGGAGCTATTACTCCCGAAGATGGCATTCAATTTGCATTCGAAAACGGGGCTGATTTTGTTTGCGTTGGAATGTTCGATTTCCAGATAATTCCTAACGCCAATATAGTATATAATACATTAAATTCCAGTTTGAAAAGAGAACGTGAATGGTATGGATAGATTATTTCTAGATCTCATCTTGCTTTATTTTTTCTCTGGAAAGAAAAATTACACTTGCATTATCAAAAAGGAACCTACTATGAAAATCCCATTATTTTAACACACTAATTTTGACCTTGTTTAGCCCTTTGTGACACATCACAAATTCTCCCGCTTTACGTGACAAGCGATCCGATCATTAAAAATAAATTATCAACAAATGAAAAGAATTAAGTATTTATATGTTTTAGTAGTTTTCATATTGAGTTGCACCGGTAAGAATACTCAAATGAACGGTTATAAAAATAATTCCGAATCTTCTAATACTATTTCATCTGAGCAACAGACCCTGGATAGTTTACAAAGCAGAATTACTGCTTTTGTTGTTCATCCACTTATCCCCGGACGCATTATTACGGTTGGAGGGAGTAATGCAGACATCCAGGGATTTACTTCCACAGCTATTCAGACAGCCATTAATGCTTTGCAACAATCAGGTGGAGGCACCATAAAACTCATGCCTGGTAATTATGAGATAACTGCTCCCGTAAGACTTTATAGCAATATGACTCTGTCTGGCTCAGGATCGTCAACAGTTTTGAAAAAATGCAAAGGATTAAGGACCCGGTTCACTGTTGATGCCGACTATGGAGAATTGAAAATTACTGTTGCCGATGTGTCAGGTTTTCAACCAGGTATGGGAATTCAGATTTTTGATTCAGAAAATACCAGTGCTTGGGATGTAACTACTGCCATAATCACAGCCATCATTGACAATACGATCTATATTGATAATTATCTCATTCGTGATTACAGGGCCGATAAGGAAGGAACTGTATCCAATGCCTGTTCAATTATTGCTGCGGTAGAAGCTGAAAATGTCAAAATATCAGACCTTACGATAGATGGAAGCCGGGCAACCAATAAAGATGGTATCAATGGCTGTCGGGGTGGTGGTGTATATCTTCATAAAGTTAATCATGCCCTGGTTAAGAATGTAATTTTAAAAGATTTTGCAACCGATGGGATCAGCTGGCAGATCACTGAAAATATAATCGTGCAAAACTGTGAGATATCTGGCTGCGCAGGAGCAGGTCTTCATCCGGGAACAGGATCCCCTTTTACACTTATTGAAGGAAATAAAAGCCATGATAATGATGGATATGGCCTTTTTATTTGTTGGCGTGTTCAAAAAGGTATCGTTCGAAATAACTCCTTTTATCACAATGGTATTAACGGAATCTCCACCGGTCATAAGGATTCTGATATGTTATTTGAAAATAACCATATCTATGAAAATGGTTCTGATGGAGTTAACTTCAGGCATGAAATTTATTCCAATGCACCTCACAGGAACGTATTCAAAAATAACCTTGTTGAAAATAATGGAACAAAAAAAGATGGTTACGGATTCTCATTTAACTCCCCGGCAGAGGGTATAATACTTGAGAATAATACAATACGGAATACAAATAATAGTAAACAGCTTGCTGCCGTTTATTTGTTTAAAAACAGCCTACCCGTGACTATGATAAATAATACGGTAACCGGGCATTCCAGGGGAGAAATTATTTCAGAATAATTGCAAAAATATGTTGGTCTGATGCAGTTGAGGGCTGAGTAAATAGCAGAAATATTTACTTCTATTTTTTATATAAAAACCGAATTTCATTAATATTTATCCAGTTTTTAAACTCAGGATTAGAATTTCCGTGTCCCACAATTTTGATATACCTACATTGTAAGAACCCGGGTAAAGCGATTCTTTGAAATCCTTGCAATTTCTGACTTTCTGCCCGGTTGAGTATGGTCTCCCATTCCTTTGATTGATCTTTACGGATCAGAAGACTATAAAAATATGATCTCTCCTCACCTTTCATAAAGGCAATGAATATTATATCAACAGGTACATCTATTGTAAAATCATACTGAATCCATTGTCCGTCATTTTCTGCCCGCCATCCTTTTGCATTGGATATGTCTCCATCAATAGTCATGTATGGAGGAAAGTCGCTAAATCCACCATGTTCTTTTGTTTCAAAACTACTTGCAGTGACTTGCTCGTTCGTTAATGTATATTTCAAAAATCCTGACGGAATATTTTCATCCCTGTTCGTCATGGGTACATTTTGTGTAATTCCCTTCAGAGGTAAAAGGACTATTAAAAATAGAATTGAACGCTTCACAATATGTTCTTTAAAGTGATTAACTAGAACTTTAAGTTTGAAAAATATTTCTAAAATTACCGATTATCATTTAATATTTTTTATATCCGGAATGATATTCCCATATTTTAATCTAACTGAGTTGTTGGAACATTATTCTTTCTGTTTCTAAGGGCCTTGCCTGAACGACCCGGTAATTTATATACCATCAGTATAATTGTCAAATGTATATTCAAGAATGAGCCTGTTAAAAATGCTTTACAGCCTGAGTTATATTTTAAAATATTATTAACAAAACCAGGTTTATCAAAATATTTTAGCGTGTGAAAAAATTGCATTTGATTTTGGACATGAGAAGCGAACTACAATAATATTTAGTCAGTATCAATAATAAACATGCTTTCATATAATCAGTTATTCAATTATTATTATTTCGATATCATTACCCATAATGCATTTTCTTTTAAAGGACCATATTCAATAAGGGGGCGAAATTTTTGGACACAAATCACTTTGTAAAAAAAGTAATCGGATATTGAAAATTTTTTTACCTTTCCTATCCCTAATTAATTAACATTAAAATATTTGGTATGAGAATAAATATTAATTATTTAAAAAGAAACGGGTTTTTTAATTTCTTTTTTCTTTTAATCCTGGTAACAGGGGGAAATTTATTAGCACAGGTGAAAGTTTCTGAAGAGTCATGGATTCTTCCAACATATTTACCAGATCCCCCCAATAAGGCTCCTATCTTCTTTAGCAATGGATCATATCAGGGTGCATCAAAATATATTTACCCTCTGGGTCTGAATGATGTTATTTCAGATCAAAAAGTTGATCATGCATGGAAGACGCTTATTCTTGAAAACGAATACATTAAGTTATGTGTAACTCCTGAAATCGGTGGAAAACTTTATTATGCAACAGATAAAACAAATGGTTATAATTTTGTTTATAAAAACGGGGTTGTGAAACCGGGAAATTTAGGAATGACAGGTGCCTGGGTATCTGGAGGAATTGAGTGGTGTGTTCTACATCATCACAGAGCCTCCACCCTTCTACCCGTTGATTATTCCACAGCTGAGAATGAAGATGGCAGCAAAACCATCTGGATTGGTGAAACTGAACCACGACACAGGATGAGATGGACCATCGGTATTACTGCGTTTCCTGATAAATCCTATTTCCAGGCTGAAGTGAAAATTTATAATCCCACACCATATACAAACACATTTTTGTATTGGGCTAATGTGGCTGCTCATACAAATGAAAATTACCAGGTATTTTTTCCCCCAAGTGTTCAATTTGCCACATACCATGCTAAAAATAGTTTCACACACTGGCCCATTTCCACAGAAATCTATAATGGACAGGATTTCACAAAAGGTGTTGACATCAGCTGGTGGAAAAACGTCCTTAATTCTAACTCTTTTTTTGCCTATGACTTAAAAGAGGATTTTATGGGTGGATATGATCATGGGAAAAATAGTGGGACTGTACATATTGGCGATCACAACATCGTAAAAGGAGCCAAACTTTGGGAATGGGGTTCAGGCCCACGTGGACAGGCAACCGAAGGTAGATTAACTGATAATACCGGACCTTATGTGGAAATAATGGTGGGCGCCTTTTCTGATAACCAACCTGATTACAGCTGGATCAAACCTTTTGAAGTAAAAACCATTAAGCAATACTGGTACCCAGTTAAAGATATCCAGGGATTTAGAAATGCAAACCTTAATGGAGCCGTTAATCTTGAAAAACGGTACAGAAATAAGGTATTTCTTGGCTATTATTCAACACAAAAGGTGAATAAAGCCAGGATCATCCTGAAAAAAGATGATAAAGTTATTTATCAAAAGGAGACAGAAATTTCACCTGTGAAGAGTTTCACTGAATCCATCCAATTGGATGGCACATTTAATTTAACTGATCTTTCCACTGAAATGATTAATTCAGAAACCAATGAAGTATTGATTTCTTATCATCCGGTTGAAAGGAAATACGATGAAAATCTTCCTGAGACCGTTAAAAGTCCTGCTTTGCCCCAGGACATTTCAGCTGTGGAGGAATTGTATTTAACAGGTAAAAGAATTGAACAGTTTTACAATCCAAGGTATAATCCAATGGATTATTATCAGGAAGCCCTCAAGCGTGATCCTTATGACGTTCGAGTTAATACCGCGGTCGGAAACCAATTTCTTAAAAATGGTGATTATATAAGAGCAAGAAGTTATTTTGGCAAAGCAATTAAAAGATTAACTAAGGATTATACAAGACCATCAACCTGTGAAGCTCTTTATCAGCAAGGATTAACACTTAAAAGATTAGGACTATATGATGAGGCTATTGATACTCTCTACCGCGCAACCTGGGATTATGCATTTTATTCAGCAGCATATTTTGAACTTGCACAAATATCATGTTTGAAGGGTGATTTTGTAAATGCCCTTGAACAAATTAATGAATCTTTGTCAACAGATAAAAAAAATACACTCTCTATTGGTCTGAAAGCATCACTAAATAGAAGACTTGGGGATCTAAAGGGGGCAGTGGCTACACTGGCGAATATTCCTGAAATTGATCCACTTGATTTCAGGATAGGAAATGAAGCTTATCTCATAGCAAAAGGATCTGGGAATATCCAACAGGCAGAAAAGGATATTTCCATATTAAATAGAAAAATGAGAGATTACGATCAAAATTATCTTGAACTTGCTGTTGGTTATTTAAACGACGGAATGTTCCCTGAGGCTGAAGATGTTCTGCTTCGATTTAGTGGTAAAAATCCCATAGTATCTTATTATTTGGGTTACATTCAGGATAAAATTGGGAATAAGGACCAGGCTGAGAAATATTTCGAAGCAGGAAATGTGCAGTCTGAAGAATATTGCTTCCCTTTCCGCCTTGAAACTATAAAAGTTCTGAATACAGCTTTAAAATATTATCCCAACGATGGTAAAGCGTATTATTATTTAGGAAACATTTTCTATGATAAACAACCTGAAATGGCGATTGAAAACTGGGAAAAAGCTGTGAAATTTGAGCCCGATCTTGCTATTGCTTACCGAAACTTAGGTTGGGCTTATTATCGTCACGAGGGTGAAGTTACAAAAGCTATTCCTCTTTATGAAAAGGCGATATCTCTTAATAAGAATGAAACTATCTATTACAGTGAATTAGATGCGTTATATGAGATAAACAATACATCAATTGAAAAAAGATTAAAACTATTTGAGGGTAACAATGATATTGTAAAAAAACGTGATGATGCTTTCGTACGTCAAATAAGTATTCTAACCCTCGCAGGAAAACCTGATAAAGCTGTGAAATACTTAACCGGTAGGAGCTTTAGTTATCGTGAGGGAAATTCAAGAGTAAGGGAAGTAATTATTGATGCTCAATTAATGTTGGGGAAGAAGTATTTTGCAGAAAAGTATTACAAAAAAGCTCTTAATTCCT